>CALCIC010000619.1 GCA_937907405.1 uncultured Isosphaeraceae bacterium
GGTCGCGTTGAACATGGCGAAGCCCAGCAGCGAGCAGTCGCGCGGGTAGAACGAGCCGAGGGGCAGGGGGGGCTTGGCGGTCCGGCCGGCCATAAGGATCATCCGACCCCGCTTGCGGAGCAGGGGGATGGAGACCTCGAGATTGGGCTCGCGCTGAGTCTCGTACCAGACGTCGATCCCGTCGGGCGCGAACTCGCGGAGTCGACTGGGGACGTCGTCGGTCTTGTAGTCGAGGGCCAGGTCGGCGCCGAGTTGCCGGCAGAGCGCGACGCGGTCGGGATGGCCGGCGGAGGTCGCCACCCGCGCCCCGGCGGCCTTGGCCATCTGGACGACCATCGAGCCGACGCCGCCGCTGCCGCCGGGGACGTAGACCGTCTCCCCCTTCTGAAGCTTGCCGTGGCGGAACAGGCCGAGGTGGGCCGTGATCCCGACCAGCGCCATGGCCGCGGCGTCGACGTCGGGGAGCAGGGCGGGGGTCGGGTTGAGCCACTCCTGATCGATGGCCGCATAGTCGGAGGCGACGCCCGTACGTCCCAGGAGGCCCTGGTTCGACCCCCAGACCCGATCGCCGACGCGGTGCCCCTTGACCCCCTCGCCGAGCTTGTCGATCGTCCCCGCGAAGTCGCTGGCGATGACGTACGGGAACGTCATGGGCATCGTCACGACCCCCGACCGGACGTAAAGGTCGATCGGGTTGATCGCCGCCGCGCCGATCCGAACCAAAACCTGGCCCGGCCCCGGCTCGGGCGTCGGTAGATCTCCCACCTTGATGACGTCGGGAGTCCCGGTTTCTTCGATGTATGCTGCGCGCATGGGCGGTCGTCCTTGGTGCGTTGTCGGTCGTCGGCCTCGATCGCGTCCCCCATCATACCGGGGCCGACGCGCCGGTTGAATCCCGTGGCCGTCGATCCAGAACGAGCGGAGGACCAGCTTCACTTGCCATCGCGCGGTCCGTCGGCTCATGATACTCTCAGGACGTCGTCGAGTTCGCGCGGCGTTTCAAGTCATCCATTTTCGAGACCGTCGTCATGAGCGCCACTCCCGACGCCCCGAAGCCCCCCCCCGTTGAGTCGATCCCAAGCACGGCCGCGCCGATCAAGGGCGAGGTCCGCGAGACGCTCGACGGTCTCAAGGACGAGATCGCCGGCGACGAGGCGCTCGATCGACGGCTCGCCGAGATCGAGATGCTCGGCGAGGAGGCCGCCGCGGGCTGGAAGCCCGACGCGCATCGGCCGCTCGCGCCCGAGGTCCGGTTCCTCCACGTGTCGCGGACGATCCATCAACTCGTGACCGACCGCAACCGTTCGGTGGGGATCTTCCTGGCCGTGGCCTCGATCCTCGTGGCCGCGTCGACCGGGCTGCTGAACGTCAAGCCCGAGGTCGCGCCGATCATCCCGCTGCGGGTGGTCCAGTACTGGTGCCTGCCGGTCGCCTTCGGCACCCTTGCGGTTCTGGCGATCTTCATCAGCTTCCTCCTGATCCGCGCCCGGATCGGCCTGATCTACGAGGTCGCCAAGCTCAACGCGCTGCTCGGGCTCCACGCCAAGCGGGTCGAACGCGTGAACCCGCTCTCGATCTTTTACATCATGCATCTGCTGGTCGTGGTGCTCGGCGGCGCGTCGGCGGGGCTGGCGACGGCGATGATCGTCCACGGCTTCTTCCGCGAAGGGGAGGTCGACATCGGGCTGGGGAACGCCTCGGCCTCCGGCCTGAACCTTCCCCCGGGCGCCCCCTCGCCGGACCGGATGAATCCCGGCGAGGCCGGCTTCGACGTCGCCGCGCCCCTGGGGGCGGGCGTCGCCGTGACGACGCTCTACGTCGTCGGGCTGCTGGCGCTGTATTATACGACCATCCTCCGCCACACCACCGAAGCCAAGATGGCCTCGGCCCGAAGCTGACCCGCCCCCCAAGAGTCTATCAAGAATTATGGCTACACGTCCACATATTTGCGTGTTCTGCGGATCGTCGTTCGGCGCCTCCAGGACGTTCCGCGAGCATGCGGCGCGGATCGGGTCGGAGATCGCCCGGCGGGGGGCCGGAATGGTCTACGGCGGCGGTCGGGTGGGGCTGATGGGGGTCGCGGCCGACGCCGCGCTGGCCGGCGGCGGACGAGTCGTGGGGGTCATCCCCGACCCCCTGGCGACCCTCGAAATCGCCCACCACGGCGTCACCGAGTTGCACGTCGTCCCCGACATGCACCAGCGCAAGGCGCGGATGTCGGAGCGGTCGTCGGCGTTTCTGACCATGCCGGGGGGCGTCGGCACCTACGAGGAGTTCTTCGAGATCCTGAGCTGGTCCGCGCTGGGAATCCACCGCAAGCCGGTCGGCCTGCTCAACGTCGAGGGCTACTTCGACCCGCTGCTCGCCCTGCTCGAACACGGGGCCGAGCAAGGCTTCATTCGGCCCGAGCACCTCGCGCCGTTGATCACCTCCGACGACCCCGAGAACCTCGTCGGCGCCCTGCTCGCATACCAGCCGCCGCCGGGCGTCGCACGTCAAACCAAGCTCAACGAAGCCTGAGTCTCGAATAATCGCGGTCGGCGCGCGAAAGGACGATCAAGAGAGCGCCGCGCCGGAGCTCGATGGAATGGGAGGTCGGACCCATGAACCGCTGGTACTGGATCATCGCGATGCTGCTGACGGTCTTCGTCTGGGGCGTTTCGGCCTGGTTCTACCCGAGCCTTCCCCAGACGATCCCGACCCACTGGAACATCCACGGCCAGGTCGACGGCCACGGCGACAAGGGCTGGTCCCTGTTCCTTCTGCCGCTGACGAACACGGCGATGCTGATCTTCTTCTGGTTCCTCCCCGCGCTCTCGCCCAGGCGGTTCGAGGTCGATTCGTTCCGCTCGACCTACCTGTTCATCATGGTCGCGACCCTCGCCCTGTTCGCATATCTCCAGGTGATTATCTTGCTGGCGACGTTGCAGGAGGTCCGTGGCGGCGCCAAGTGGCTCGATCTCGGCCGCGCGATGCTGGGCGGTATGTTCGTGTTCTTCGGGTTGGTGGGGAGCGTCATGGGCAAGGTGCGGAAGAACTTCTACATCGGCGTCCGGGTCCCCTGGACGCTCGCCAGCGACCGCGTCTGGGACGACACCCACCGATTGACCGCCTGGCTGATGACCCTGGGGGGCGTCGTCGGGTTGGTCGTCGTCCTGACGGGCCTGTCTCTGTGGCTGGCGATCGGCGTCATGACCGCCTCGGTCATGATCCCCGTCGTCTACTCGTTCGTTCATTACAAGGCCCTGGAGCGCCGGGGGGCGCTCTGAGGGCCGCGGGGGATTATTCTCCCGTGTCGATCCATCGGGCGATGCGATCGGCGGGGGGGGCTTCGGACGAGAACTGAAGCTGAGCCCTGGCGTCGGCGCGGTCGTAGGCGGCTTCGGGCCAGTCCTTCGCGAACTTCGGGCCGGGGCGGACGATCCAGAGCGGGTCGGGGGCGGAGAGGGCCGCCGCGGCGCGGAGGCCGCCGAACTGGTACAGGCCCGGCAGGTCGATCTCGGCGGGAAGCTCGACCGAGCCGTCGGAATCCTCGGCCCCGTTCAGGT
>CALCIC010000620.1 GCA_937907405.1 uncultured Isosphaeraceae bacterium
CCGCCGCCCCCGCGGCCGAACCGGCCGCGCCGACCGAGCCCGCCGCCCCCGCGGCGGATTCGGAAACCGCCTGATTCTCGAAGCGCGGTGAAACGCGAGCGGCCGAGACTTCGACGACGTCGAGGTGTCGGCCGCTCCTCACTCTCGGCCAGGCGACGCCACGATCCCGGTCGGCTCGACGCCGACCCCGCGAACCAGCGACGCCACGCTCCATCCCCATACAATACACTGTCGAACGAGGAGGATTTCCGATGGCCGCGATCACGGCTCAGACTGTCAACGAGTTCCGCAAGAAGACCGGTCTGGGCCTCATGGAGTGCAAGAAGCTCCTGACCGAAGCCGACGGCGACCTGGCCAAGGCCGAGACCCTGGCCAAGGAGCGAGGGCTCAAGCAGGCCGAGCTTCGCGCCGGTCGGGCCGCCAAGGCGGGCCGCGTCGAGGTCTACATCCACCACGACGCCAAATCGGGCGTGCTCGTCGAGCTGAATTGCGAGACCGACTTCGTCGCCCGCAACGACGAGTTCAAGCAGCTCGCCAAGGACCTGGCGCTGCACATCATGGCCACCAACCCGAAGTACGCGAAGCGGGAAGACGTGCCCGCCGAGGTGGTCGAGGAGCAGAAGCGGATCTTCATGAGCCAGGTGGGCGACAAGCCCCAGAACATCCAGGAGAAGATCGCCGACGGCAAGCTGAACTCCTGGTACGCCGAATCGGTGCTGCTCGACCAGCCGTTCATCCGCGACGATTCCAAGAGCGTTCGCGACGTGATCATGGGCGTCAACTCCCGGACCGGCGAGAACATCTCGGTGGCCCGGTTCGCCCGGTTCGTCGTCGGCGAGGATCGCTGACCCACGACGTCCTCCCCGACCGCCGGCCTCGACGGTCCACGACCGACGCGCCGGCGGTCCTCAGCCGCGAGCCGTTCCGCCCCTCGGACCCGCACAAGGACCTGGTCATGGATTCCATCAAATCGGCCCCCGCTCCGGCGTTCCGCCGCGTCCTCCTGAAGCTCTCGGGCGAGAGCTTCTGCCGGCCCGGCGAGGGGGGGATCAGCGTCGACGAGGTCAGCAAGATCGCCCGCCAGGTCTCGCGGGTCGCGGCGCGGGGCGTCCAGCTCGCCATCGTCGTCGGGGGGGGCAACATCCTCCGGGGCGCCCAGCTTAGCCGGGGTTCCGACGTCATCAAGGAAGCGACGGCCCATTACATGGGCATGACCGCCACCGTCATCAACGGCCTGGCCCTTCAGGACGCGCTGGAAAGCGTCGGCTGCGCCACCCGGCTCTTGACCACGATCCGGATGGACGAGGTCGCCGAGCCGTTCATCCGCCGCCGGGCGCTCTCGCACCTGGAGCGCGGGCGGATCGTCGTCCTGGCCCCCGGAACGGGCAGCCCGTTCGTCCCCACCGACACCGCCGCCGCGCTCCGCGGCAAGGAACTCGGCGCCGACGTCCTGATCAAGGCCACCCGCGTCGACGGCGTCTACTCGGCCGACCCCGAGAAGAACCCTCACGCGATGCTCTACCAGCAGCTCACCTACGATCAGGTGCTCCGCGAGGAGCTGAAGGTCATGGACCTGACGGCCATCGGCATGTGCTTCGAGAACAATCTGCCGATCCTGGTGTTCAACTTCAAGAAGGAAGGCAACATCGAGCGCGCCGTCGCCGGCGAGCCGATCGGCACGTGGGTCGCCGCCAAATCGCATCCGCGCCCGGGTCCCGGCGCCGCCGCGGCAGCCGCCGCGGAGCCGCAGCCGCCGAGGTGATCGTTTCCACGACCGCCGCCGGGCCTGTTCCGCGCGGTCTTGAGATTGGTAAGATAATCGCGCATACGCCCCGAGTCCTCGGGGGGAGGCCAGTCCCCCCCGGCAGGAATTCGTCGAGCCAGGGAGTCGTGAGATGAGCATCGAAGAAATAGCGCTGGAAGCCGAAGACCGGATGGAAAAAAGCGTCGCGCTGCTGACCGACCAGCTTCGCGGCATTCGCACCGGTCGGGCCAACGTCGGACTCATCGAATCGGTCCGCGTCGACTACTACGGTTC
>CALCIC010000621.1 GCA_937907405.1 uncultured Isosphaeraceae bacterium
AGATCAACGCCGACGGCACCTTCAACCAGCTCATTCTCGACAAGGCGCCTGGGGCCATCGGCCTGGCGGTCAACCCCGCCAACGGTCACCTGTTCCTCTCGACCGAGGACAGCAATCAGATACTCGACGTCGACCCGATCGCGAAGTCCCAGACGCTGTTCAAAACCGTGGCGAGGCCCGACGGCCTGTCAGTCTCCCCCGACGGCGCCACGCTGTATGCCGCCGCAACGGGCACCGGCCACATCCTGGGATTCAACATCGCCACCGGCGCGCAGGTATTCGATTCCGGGAACATCGGCACAAGCATCGACGGCACGGCCGCCGGGAGCGGCGCGTTCGCGAACCTGATCTTCGCCAACCTGAACGACGGAAGACTGATCGAGATCAACCTGACCACCCTGGCCCAGACGGTCATCGCCACGGGTGGATCTCGGGGGGATTTCGTGACCGTCGACCCGACTAATAATTCGTTGCTGATCACGCAGTCCGATCGAATCCTCCGGCTGAGCGGCGCGAGCTTCGTCACCGTGCCCGAGCCCGGGAGTCTCGTACTGCTGGGGCTCGGCTCGCTCTGCGTCCTGGGATTCTTTCCGCGAAAAGCGGGGGCGCGGTAAGTCGTGCGGTGGGACGCGGCCAGCCCTCCGACGAGGCGCTCGGTTCGCGCGCCGGGCGTTGATCGTCAAGGCAGCAGGATGAGCGTCACGCGGCGGACGTCCATGACGGACTTGCCGGGAATCTCGGTGGCGCGGAGCGTCAGGGGGGCCTGACCGCGGTTCAGCTCGACGAAGCCGAGGTTGAGGGGGCGGAACTCCTTCATCTGAGACTCGCCGTGGGGGCGCGGGAGGGTGTCCTGGTTCGTGTTGAGCGGCGGGTCCCAGCCGGGCGCGACGCGGCCCGACAGGCGGGCGTCCTGGAACGTCAACTCGACGAGCGATCCCGCATCGGCGATCGGGCAGGTGTAGTCGACGACGACCTCGTAGCGGCCCGCCGTGTGGACGTCGACCTGCCACGACATCCGGTCGTCCTGATCGGTCCAGTTGACGAAGTACGAGCAATTCGGGGCGTTGCTGCTCCTGCGGACGCCCCCCTCGGGTTCGCCGTCGCGCGCCGGGAGCATCGTGACGGGGAACTCGCGGTAGCCGACGGGGAACGGCCTCGGATCGACCGCATTGCCGCGCGCGGCTTTGGGAGCTTCGGCGGGGGGGAACATCTCAAGGCGCCACGAGGCGACCTCGGCCTTGAGCCGCGCGGCGAGTTCGGGCTCGCGGTCGTTGATCGGCTTCGTCTGCCCGGGGTCGGCTTCCATGTCGTAGAGCCGCCCCTGGTGGTCGAGGCGGTGGGTCCGGGTCCGGGCGCTGATCCGTCCTCCCCAGGTGGAGAAGAGGGTCCGATCGGGCCATTCGACCGCCTGGCCGGTCAACAGGGGGCTGAGGTCGCGGCCGTCGAGCGGCCTGTCGCCGACGCGGGGGACGCCCGCGAGCGAGGTCAGGGTCGGAAGCAGGTCGATCGCGCCGGCGACCTGGGCGATGTTGCGGCCCGACGGCAGGCGCGAGGGCCATCGCAGGTAGCAGACGCTGCGCACGCCCCCCTCGTCGGTTTCCCCCTTCTTGCCTTTCATGCCGCCGGTCCAGCGGTTGGAATTCGGCCCGTTGTCGGAGAAGAACAAAACGATGGTGCCGTCGCGAAGGTGAAGGTCGTCGAGCTTCGCCAGGACGCGGCCCACGTTCCGGTCCTGGTTCTCGATCATCGCCAGCACGCAGCGGGTCTCGTCGAGGACTTCCTTGTCGGGCTCGGTGGCCCGCTGGGTGATCGGCCTGTCCTTGAACCGTCGCCAGTCGGCCTCGGGCGCGGCCCAGGGCGAATGGGGCGTAGTGAACGGGACGTAGCAGAGGAACGGGCGGTCGCTGTTGCGGTCGATGAAGTCCAGCGCCCGATCGGTGCAGACGTCGACGATGTACCCCCTGGTGCGGACCATCCTGCCGTCGTCGTCCAGCGGCGCGTCGAAGTACTCGCCCCAGTGGCCCGAGGTGTGGCCGAGGTACTCGTCGAACCCCCGGGCCATGGGATGGTACGGCCACTGGGTGCCGTTGTGCCATTTGCCGAACGCCCCCGTGGCGTACCCGGCCGCCTTGAAGGCGTCGGCGAAGGTCTTCTCATCAAGGTTGAGCCGTTCGCGGCCGAGCGAGACGCCCGTGACGCCGCCGCGCGGGTAGTAGCGGCCGGTGAGCATCTCGGCGCGGGTCGGCGCGCAGAGCGGGCAGACGTAGAAGCGGTCGAGCGAGACGCCGTCGGTCGCGATCGAGCCGATGTGCGGCGTCGCGACCTGCCGGTTGCCGGAACGGCCGTAGTCGCCCCAGCCGGCGTCGTCGGCCAGGAAGATCACGACGTTCGGCGGCTTCGCCTCCGCCGCGTCGCGAGCGTCGGCGGCGAACGAGAAGACGAGGCAGAACGCCGCGGCGAATCCTCTCGACGATCTCATGGCGTGTCGACTCCTTGATGGGGACGGGAATCGAATGAACGCCGTTCCCGTCGCCCGAGTCTACACGATGAGGGAGCTTGTAACAGGTCCGCCCCCCCTCGATCGAAGATCCCTTCGCGGAGGTCACTTCCCGAATCCAGGTTTATTTTGATGAGCCGCGACTTCGAGGATCGACGTGGCACGCGGTTCGGACCGATGGTTAACAGTCGGCGTGGACCTCGAATCGTCTCGCCCCCGCCGGCCGCGGACCTCGGCGTCCGCGCGACCTTCAATGGAATCGCAATCATGCCAGGCCGGAGAATCCCGATCATCGTCAAGTTGCTTTACACGGCGTTCACGGCCGTTCTGGTCCCCTATTACTGGACGACGTACGGACCCTGGAATTTCCTGTTCTTCTGCGACGTGGCGCTGTTGCTGACGGTTGCGGCGATCTGGCTGGAGAATCCGTTGCTGACGAGCGTCGTCGCGGTGGGGATCACCTTGCCGCAGCTCCTCTGGGTCCTCGACTTCGCGACTCAGGGTCGGATCGTCGGCATGACGAGTTACATGTTCGACCCCGAGATCTCCTTGTTCGCCCGGGGTTTGTCGCTGTTCCACGGCTGGCTGCCGTTCCTTGCGCTCTGGATGGTCTGGCGGCTGGGGTACGACCGCCGGGCGTTGGTTTGGCAGACGGTCCTGACCGTGGCGCTCTTGCTGGTCTGCTATACGC
>CALCIC010000622.1 GCA_937907405.1 uncultured Isosphaeraceae bacterium
CCGCCGGCCCCCCCCTCCGGACCCCCGCCGCCAGCCGCTCCATGACCGCGTGCTGCGCCCCGTTGACGGTCGCCAGCGCGGGGTCGGCGGCGATCGGCAGCACCAGCGTGACGTTCAGGGCCCCGGGGCCGATCAGGACCGAACCCCCGCCGCTCGACCGCCGGACGATGGGGACGCCGTCGGCCGCGCACGGCCCAACCCGCGCGTCGGCGGCGATCCGTCGCGACGCCCCGAGCACCACGGCGGCGTTCGGCTGCTCCCAGAATCGCAAGACCGCCCCGCCGCCGCGCGTGTCGGCGGCGACCAGAAGCGCCTCGTCGACCGCCAGGTTCTCCTCGACGGTCGGCAGCGTCAGGTCGAGCACGCCGACGTCGACCGTCCAGGCGGATGAGCTGCTCACCTCGCGAAGCCTCTTCTTCCTCTCAAAACTCGCGATCCCCCCCCGGCAGGACCCCCGGAATCGACGCGGGCTCGGCCTCCGTCCGGGTAGGCCGAGCCCTGGGTCTCGTCGGATTCACGATTCAGAAGGCTTCGACGTCAGAAGTCTTCTTCGATC
Source organism: uncultured Isosphaeraceae bacterium (assembly GCA_937907405.1). Classification (GTDB taxonomy): domain Bacteria; phylum Planctomycetota; class Planctomycetia; order Isosphaerales; family Isosphaeraceae; genus Paludisphaera. The sequence goes on from CALCIC010000622.1 coordinate 557, forward strand.
CGGAACACCGTGTGGCACTCGGTGCAGTTCTTATTGATCGTGTTGAGCTGGTCCTTGACGTCCTTCTGGCTGGAATCGCTCTTGGCGGCCATGTCGGCGAGCTTCTGCGCCTCTTTTTCCCAGACGCCCATCAGCGAGTCCCACTTCTTCTGCGCGTCGGGCTCCTTGGAGGCCTTGACGACGTCGTTGAGCGGCTTGGCTTCCTTGGCCTGCTTCACCCATTCCTTGGCGGCCTTCTCGACGTCCGCCTGCGACTTCTTGTAGGCCGCGACGTTCCGGACCCCCTTGGTGATCGTGCTCTTGTTCTTCTGCACTTTTTCCATGATCAGGCCGAGCGGGGTCTCCTTCTCGTCGTCGGCGAACGTCAAAGCGGTCACGCCCAAGCCCAGCCCGAGGGCGGCGAGGCCCGCGGCCAAACCAAACCATTTGCGCTGCATGAGGAAAAGCTCCTGTGCGGAATCGAGAGCAGGATGCGGGGTAAGGAAGAAACGGGCGGGTGCGATCGGCCGGCCGAAACGGCGCGGTTCGACCCGAGGAACCTTAATCTATCCCCGCCGCCGGGCTCGATCAAGGAGTTAAGCTCGCCGCGAAGTCTCGGCCCGACGGTGGTTCCATCTTGTCGGCGCGTGCGCTCCTCGGCGATGATCCTCGGTTGACGTTCCCCGGATTTCCGTTTCTCCCCTCCTTGCGGACGGACATGAGCGAGCCACTGGATTATCGATCAGCCGGCGTCGACCTGAACACCTACGACGAGACGATGGCCCGGCTCCCCCCCCTCATGCGCCGGACGTTCACGCCGAGGGTCATGGAGTGGAAGGACGGGTTCGCCGGCCTGTTCCGGCTCGACGACCACATCGGCCTGCTGTCACGGACCTACCGCGACCCCGTGATGGTGGCCTCGACCGACGGGGTCGGCACCAAGCTCAAGCTGGCGTTCGCCACCGGCCGGCACTCCACGGTGGGGATCGACCTGGTCGCGATGTCGGTCAACGACTGCCTCTGCGCCGGCGCCGAGCCCCTCTTGTTCCTCGACTACGTCGCCATGAGCAAGGACGACCCCGAACTGACCTCGCAGGTCGTCAAGGGGATCAGCGACGGCTGCATCGAGGCCGAATGCGCGCTCATCGGCGGCGAGACGGCCATCCTCCCCGAGTTCTACCAGCCCGGCGAATACGACCTGGCGGGGTTTTGCCTGGGCGTGGTCGAACGTAAGCAACTGCTGAACGGGCAAGACGTTCGGGCCGGCGACAAGGTCATCGGCCTGGGCTCGTCCGGCCTCCATTCGAACGGCTACAGCCTGGCCCGCAAGATCGTCTTCGACCACGCCGGGCTGAGCTACGACGACCACGTCGAGGCCCTCGGCCGGACCGTCGCCGACGAGTTGCTGACTCCGACCCGGATCTACACCCGGGCGCTCAAGGAGGTCTACCGCAACTACCGGGTCAAGCGGATCGTCCACGCCATCGCCCACATCACCGGCGGCGGCCTGACCGACAACACCCCCCGGGTGATCCCCGAGGGCCTGGGCGTCGTCCTCCGCCGCGGCTCGTGGGACGTGCCCCCCGTCTTCCCCTGGCTCCAGCGCCTCGGCTCGATCGACGACGACGAGATGTTCCGCGTCTTCAACATGGGCGTCGGGTTGACGATGATCGTCGCCGAATACTACGCCGAGTCGATCGTCCGCCACCTGAACCAAAAGACCAAGATCCCCGCCTGGATCATCGGCGAGGTCGTCCCCGGCAACCGCGAGGTCGAATGGGCGTGAGGCGGCCGACTGGGACGGCATGCGAACCAATCGCTCCGGGCACCACCAGCGCGGACGCCTACCATGACCTCGCCGACGTTCCGACCGTCCACGACGCAAAGGCGACCAACCAGGGGGAAACATGAACTGCTCAGAAAATACGCCCGAGTAACGACTCTGTCTTCGCTCGATCGCCTATTTTCACGAGTTCGGGCGCCGTCAGAATGGCGGCATGACGGCTGACACCGGGTTTTCTGTATTCAAGAACTCCTCTGATCGCTGGTCGTCCGAAGACCAAAAACAAAGTCTGTGCCCTGGGAGTCCGCAGACTAGCGAGCTTGCCGAATCACAGCTAAAGCCTTGCTAGGGGAGATCAGATGGAGTCGGCAAGCCTGCAATCGCACGACACCCGGACTGATTTTGTCGGACATTTATTAATTAAATGTGACAATTCTCGGAGTTGTCGGAAACTCGACTTGGAGAAATTGTGCCCCAGACAAAGAGATCATGTAGGTTTCGAGAGTATAATCGGTTGTCATCAGTCCAGCATTACCTTCATGCCTGGGACTGACCTTGAACTTTACGAGCATGCTCCCGTCGGCCGGTCCCGCTTCCACAATCGTGGCGTTCCAGCCGCTGATCTTCGTTCCCTGATGCTCCTCGATCCAAGAAAATCGCTGAAGTCGCTGAGTCGGCACAAAGTCCGCATCCTCCATAATAGTAGCGATCAGTTTCAGTTGCGGCGCAGAAACGACCTTAAGACCCTCGTCAATACTGACGCGGATGCCCTTGTAGCGTTCCGCCTCCGCGCGGTAGCTGGCAACTTGTTGGCTGTAGTCCTCCTCGTTAGTTTGCATAAGCATCTGAAGCGTGGGTGCTGCTGCCGATTGCCTTCCGGCTTTCCGGCGTTCCTTCTTAGTCTCGGCCGCTAGAACTACGGAACATGCGAAGGCGAACATGAGCACTACGGGCAAAGATTTACGCATCTTGAGCCTCCGTGAGAGATTGAGAAACAGGAATTAGGCGTTTCGGCAGGTGGAAGCTTACCCGTCGCTCGCGCCGACCCGAGCAGATTGCGTGGGACGGTGGGTGAGCTATGACTTGCCGATCGCCTTAGGATCTGTCAAGAAATAACTTGGTCGTTCTCGAAGCGGCATGAACCGCCATCACCGCTCGTTTTCCGGGTATCGGTCTCGACGAGCGTATATCAAAATGACCAAGTTTATCAAACCTCAAGGCCACGCACCTCAGATCGATAAACTGGGATGTCCAGCCAAGCACAGACACGCATGCACTCTCGCGACAAAACACTTGGGTTCCCCATTTTATCCATCCATTTGAAGTGCGTGATCAAGTCATCAGTCATCCAAGTCATCCCGTGTATGGCCCGGCCCTGACGGTCCTCCGGGATGGTAAACCCGAATCGACCGAATCCAGGGCGGGTCGCACGACGGGTTGGCATGATCCCATCTTACCGGGGCGGGCTTACGGGCATGACTGAGGAAGAAGACGCTGCTTACGCCTGCTGCTCGTTCGGGATCGGCCGGTGGTACTGGGCCGTCTGGGCGAATGAGGCGGAAGCCATGGCGGGCGCCAGGCCGCTGGCGAGCGGGTACGAAAAATCAGGTGACGCGGCCCAAAACAAGGCCGTCGAGGTTGCCGGCCCACAGTCGAAGCGGCTGCCGACGAAGTGGGCGTCGCGCTACAAGCGCGGCGGGGCGGGCCGCCCGGAGGAGCTTGGAAAACAGGACAAGCCCAAAAGCCGATTGAGCCGTCGCGCCGTCGCTCCCGCCAGGGGGGACGTCCTGGCCCGGCCTACTTTCCTGTACCTCGCGTCCGAGAGCGAAGAGGCGGGCGCGCGCGGCGAGGTCGTGATCGTCAGGCACCGGATCGTCCGAAGGACCGCCAAGAAGATCTTCGTCGACCGAGAGCCCTACCGCGACGAGAAGGAGAACGATGGGGAGGGGGACGCGCCTCCGCCGGCGAACCCGAAGCCTCGGACGCTGGCCGTCGAACGCGAGACGCTGAGGCGCGAGGGAAAGGTTCCCCATCGCGGGGCGTATTTCTACGCCAGCGAGGACGAGGGGGTCCGAGACGTCCACGCGACCCTGACCGCCCGGCATGACTGGTGCGCCGCGCTCGGCGTGAAATTCCCTTGCTCGGCGGAATCGATCAAGACCGCCTACCGCCGACTCTCCCGAGAGAACCACCCGGACGCCGGCGGAAATCCCGCCGACTTTCGGGCCGTGGAGCAAGCCTACCGCGAAGCCCTCGACTACTTCTCGACGACCGACGACGTGGAATGAGGCTCGGAGAAGCAACGCCGTCAGCAGCGGTTTTCTTGTTGCGGGGAGCCGCATCCATGTTGCGGCGACTTCACCCAGACGTCTCAAGCTATCCATCTGAGGTTCATGGCCAGGCCCAGACCTGGCCAAGACCAGAAGCCCGCGGCCAAGACCGCCCTGGCTATTGCAGAACGAACTTCAGCGTCTCCCGCTTCCCGTTGCGGAGCACGGTCACGGCCACCTCGTCGCCGGCGCGTTTCTTCTGCATGGTGTAGCCCAGTAGTTCCGACTCGGACATCCGCCCGGCCAGGCCGTCGAACGAGACCAGGACGTCCCCCTTTCGGAGCCCGGCCCGCTTGGCGACGGCGTGCTCGCCGTATTCCCCCAGGTGCCTGACCTCCAGCGCCATTCCGTCCCCCGCCAGCTTCGCCTCTTCCCGCTGCGGGCCGGTCAGTTCGATGAGCCGGAGCCCTCCGAGCCCCATCCGCCGCAGGTCCCAGGTGGTCGTCCGCCAGGAGACGTCCCCCCGCCGCCAACCCTCCGGGAGGTCCAGGGTCAGGTCCGCCGCCTTGCCTTCCCGTCTGACCTGCGCCTTGAGACGCGTCGATGCGGGGGCGTTGTGGAGAACCCACTGGAGGTCGGCGATCGACAGCAGCGGTTGCCCCGCCAGCGTCGTGATCTCGTCTCCGATCCGAAGCCCGGCCCTCTCGGCGATCGAGGGGGTCGCGACCCGCTCGACCTTGGCCTTCGCCTTCGGGTCCATTTTCAGGCCCAGCACGGACGGATCGGGGTACGGGAAGAGGACCTCGTCGGGGATCGGCTCCCCCGCCGCGCGATACACCAACCGTTCGGCCTCTCGGACCTGGTGGCAGTGCATGCAACTTTGGGCCGTCTTGCCCTCGTAGTCGATCGTCTCTCCGAACTTGCCCGAGAGGCTCGGGTAGTCCCTGGGCGTCTTGTAGCGGGCCTGCTTGACCTGCTTTCCCGTCAGGGACGACTTGACCTCCTGATAATCCTTGTGCATCCGCAGGGCCGCCTCCATCGCCTTGCGGAGCCCCTCCAGCGAGACGTCCTCGTACTCGGGCCGCTCCGAGCGGGTGCCGAACCTCCCGTAGATCGTCAGATCCGGGTTCATCAGATAGGCGGCGAACGACTGGTCGAAGTCGTGCTGGAAGTGCGTCAGGTCGATCGTGTTGGCCTGGACGATGCGGACGCAGACGAACTCGTCCAGGAGGTCCCGGATGATCGGATCCCGGCGGGCCACGTCGTCGTCGAACTCCTGACACGCCTGGCACGGGATGCAGCGGAAGACGACCAGCAGCGGCTTGTTCGACCCCTTGGCGACCCGGACGCCCTCGTCCAGATCGTTGTAGATCCAATCTTTCGACGCCCCGAACGTCTGACGGTCGTTGCGGACCTTGGCGTCCCGGTCCTGGGCGTGGAGCGAGGACGAGAGGAGGATGAGGGCGAGGAAGATCGGCGAGGATCGCATGGTTTTTCCCTCGGAGTGGTCGTGCATACCTCACGGCATCCTACTCGCCGGGAGGCGTGGAGGAAACCGTCCAGGCCGACCCTGGGCCGGTCGAACGACGAGTCGAGCCGCGCCCCGACGAGTAGAAACGAAGGAACTCGGCCCTCGAGTCGTTCTTTTTCCGTCTGCTTGGCGTATAATGGACGGCACAAGTCGAGTCGAAAGGCCCCTCCGCGCAGCTCTTTGAGGAGTCAGGCGCCATGACGCTGAGCGCACAGACGCAGCCGCAAGGCAAGCTCCTGGACTACAAGGAGTTCATCGAGCACCAGATCGGCCGCACGCGGTCGCGGATCAAGTACACCGACTTCGTCACCTCGTGCCTGATCCTGGTGACCGGCGTCGCGCTCGTCCTGCTGCTCGAGGTCGTCCTCGACCACGTCGTCGGCTTGCCGGTCCTGGCTCGCCAAATCATTCTGATGGTTGGACTTACGGTGGCGTTCGGGTTCACGCTCTACAAGATCGTGCTGCCGCTTTTGCTGTCGGTCAATTCGGTCTTCGCGGCCAAGACGATCGAGGTGGCCGACCCGGCGATGAAGAACAGCCTCATCAATTACCTGGAGCTGCGCCGGCATCAGGGCCAGGTCTCCAAGACGGTCTTGGCGGCGCTCGAGGCGCGGGCGGTCAACGACCTGACGCACGTCGAACTCGATCAGGTGGTCAACCAGCAGCGGGCGATGCAGACGGCTTATGCGCTTTGTGGGATCGTCGTCGCCTTCTGCCTCTACGCGGCGTTCACCCCCAAGAGCATCCTCGACTCGACCAAGCGCGCGTTCCTCGCCGACGTCGTCCGCCCCACCAACACCAAGCTGTTCAACATCAAGCCCGGGAACGACCGCGAGGCGTCGCGGGTCGTGGCCGGGACGCACGTCACGTTCTCGGTCGACGTTCAGGGCGTCCGCCCCGAGAAGGTCAAGCTCCACTACAGTTCCGACGGCGGCAAGTTCTTCGCGGTCAAGGAGTTCGACGCGGGCA
>CALCIC010000623.1 GCA_937907405.1 uncultured Isosphaeraceae bacterium
CGCACGAAGTCGTCGCCGTCCGGGTCGTCGACTGCGGCCACGACCGCCGACGGCTCCGGCGCGGCCGGGCCGGCGGCGAGTCCGCGGGTCGCCGCCGGGCGCGCCAGCGATCGCTTCACGGCCGTCTTCAGGTCGACCACCGCCTCCCGCCCCCCCTTGCCCGACGCCGAGGGGAGGACCATCCGCGTGCCGGTGCCCGAGTTGCAGTTGTCCAGGACGATCGTCAGCCGGACGCCGTCGGGCTTGGTCGCGGTCCAGGCGCGCAGCTCGTCGTCGAGCAGGTAGCTTTCGGGATCGTCGAAGTCCATGTCGTAGAGGCAGACCAGTTCATCCCGGCCGTCGTCCTCGTCTCCGTCCTTGTCGGCGGTGTACGAGCCGTGCCCCGAAAAGTGCAGGACGACCCGATCGCCGGCCTCGGCGTCCTCGAACAACCAGGCCATTTGCTTTTTGACCTCGGACTTGACGACGAGCTTGTCCGTGAGGGTCTTCACGTTTCCAGCCGCGAAGCCGAAAACATCGACCAGAAGCCCTCCCATGTTCTCGACGTCGCGGACGCACCCTCGGAGACGGCTCACGTTCAAGTAATCGTTGACTCCGAGGAGCAGGGCCTTGTCCGCCATCTCATGCTCTCTTTCGCGAATAAGACGCGTGATCCGGACGGGGAGCGACACCGGTTCGAGGTCTCCATCCGATTCAGTCTACGCAAACCCCCGCTTATTCTTACGCATCAATTCGGCGATGTCGCAGGGAACGCAAACGTCGCGAGACGCCGCGCGTCGGGGCGGGGCCGGCCGGGCCGGCGGCGAAAACCAGAGCGGTGCGGCTCCCGACCGCTTGATTCCCGCGAGGGGAAGAGGTATGACGATAGAGGAGCGACAAAAAGGGGATCGAGGGGATCGCCGTGATCCATGCGTTCCGTCACTTCGGCGGAGTCGATCCTCCCTCCAGATCCGTTCTCGTCTTCACAAGCGTTTGAGTTCGGCCTTCTTGAACGAGTTGATCGTCCTGGTTCAGCAACCGCCGCCGCCACGTCACCAGTCCTCGACGACCTCGAGCCTGAGGTTCCACCGCCTCGACCGTCGAGATCACCCGCAGCGTGTCGCCGAACGCGATCGGCAGGTGGAACTTCCACTCGATCACGGCCAGAAAGGCCATCGTGTCCACCCGAGGGGCGGTGCTCGCCAGACCGGCGGCGAGCGAAAGCCCCAGCAAGCCGTGCGCGACGGGCTTGCCGAACGGGCCGGTCCTCGACCAGTCGTGATCGACGTGCAGGGGGTTGAAGTCGCCCGTCAGCCCGGCGAACAGAACCACGTCGGTCTGCGTGACCGTGCGGCGGGCGCTCTCCCACTCGTCCCCGACGACAAGATCCGTAAACCCAAGCAAGGCTGCACGATGTCGCGCCATGACTTCCACGGCCCCCGATCACCCGACGGTTTTTGATTCATCCGGAGGCGAAGCCTCCACGCGAGGGGTGCATTCTGGAAAGGGGGAGGAGTAAAGTCAATGTGCGGCGATCGCTGCAGTCGCCTGCGTGTCGCGTCGGAAATCCACGAGCGATTTTTCGGCGGTGGTCCAAGATTTGATAGATGATAGGCGTATCCAAGATGACGCTTGCCTCGCGGAATTTCCCTTCGACGAGTGAATGGAGGATCAAACGGCGATGTCTAGGCCATATCGATTCGTGATCGCGGACGACGAGAAGGGAGTCGCGACGGGCCTCCAGAATCAGCTTGAGTCGCTGGGCTACGACGTGATCGCGGTGGTCACCGACGGCGAGCGCGCCGTCGAGATTTGCCGGCGCCTCCTGCCCGACGCGATCTTCATGGACATTGAGATGCCGGTGCTCGACGGCCTGACGGCCGCCCGCCAGATCGCCGAAGAACCGGGCACCCCGGTGATCATCATGACGGCGCACGGGCACCCCAACCTGATCGATCAGGCCGTCGAGGACGGCGTGATCTCGTATCTGATCAAGCCGATGACCACCCCGAGCCTGCAAGCGGCCGTCGAGATCGCCGTCGCGCGGGCCCGTGAATTCCAGGGGCTGCAAGAGGATCTCGATCACCTCAAGATGACCTTGCGCGAGCGTAAATTGATCGAACGCGCCAAGGGCATCCTCATGTCGCGCAAGGGGCTCAACGAGAACGAGGCGTTCCGGCTGTTGCAGCGGCAGAGCCAGGATCGGCGGATTCCGATGGCCAAGCTCGCCGAGTCGATCATCCAGACCGACGAGTTGCTCGAGTCCCCCAGCCAGCCCGTCGGCCAAACTCCTCGGCCGGTCCGCAGGCCGATGGAGCCCCCGGCGGGCGAGTAAGTTGACTCGGCGCGCGCGCCGCGTTACCCTGGGAATGCAGTGGACGTCCGAGTTTATGGAGAACAACCAACTCGGCGTCCTCTGCGTCTGACGCTTCACGGACTCGTTCCGGATCGCACGACGAGCAGCAGAGCCTCGGCTTGGGAATGGACGACCGGCCCTCTTTTGGACCGACGCAACTTGATCCCCCGGCCGTTCCATCCGCTCTTCGATCGCTGAAAGGAACCATGGTCCGCGTAGTCGCCACTGCCTTCTTCGTCTCGCCGACATCACCATTCAGGAGACAGGCATGCCGATGCTAAGCTTGAGCGCGGAGCACTCACGATTCGAGATCGGCCGGACTCACGAAGAACTCGCCCTGTACATCGAAGGGCAGGTCAATCGGGTCTCCAACGGACGAATTCGCGATCTCCGCGTCGTCTATTCCGACGACCGCATCGTCCTCGAAGGACGCTCGCGGACTTATCATGCGAAGCAGCTTGCCCATCAAGCGGTCCTCGACCTGACCGACGGCCATCCGTTGCTGGCCAACCAGATCGTCGTATTCTGAGTTGGAACGGCGATTCCGCCGCGATTCGGGACGTTGCTTACCGCGATCGTCGACGCCCGCCGTCGTCGTCGATCGTCTTCTTCGTCGAGCGCCCGGCTCGGTTCCTCCAGACGAGTCCGCCATGGATGCGCAATCCGACGACCCCTCATCCTCGCCTTCCAGCTCCTCAACCTCCACGATCGACTCGCCCGAACCGCGATTCGATCGCAAGGAGTTGCACACCCTGATGTGCAGCCTGAGCCACGAGCTGTGTCGGCCGCTGGCATCGTTGCGGTCGGGGTTCGACCTCTTGATCGCCGACGGTCCCGAGGCGGTCTCCCCCCAGCAGATGACCCACGTGAGAACGATGATGGGGCTCTGCGACGAGTTGCTCCTCCTGACCCGGGGGTATCTCGACTACGCGGAACTGGCTCGGGGCTCGCGAACGCCCACGTTGGGGACGTTCTCGATCGGCGCCATCGTCCGGGAACTCGACCGCCAGTTCGGCGCGCTGGCGCGGAGCCGGGGCCAGTCCTGGCGCGCGGTCGCCCTCGAACCCGACGCCACGGTCGTCACCGACGCCTCGCGGTGCCAGCAGGTCTTCGGCAACCTGGTCTCCAACGCAATCAAATACACTCCGCCGGGAGGGACCGTCGCCGTCTCGGCCCGCGTCGAGGGAGACTCCTGGCGACTGACCGTCGACGACGACGGACCGGGAGTGCCCGCCGACGCGCGCGACCAGATCTTCGAGCCGTTCTTCCGGCTTACTCGCGACGAGCATTCCAAGGTCGAGGGCGCCGGCCTGGGGCTCTCAATCTGCCGCGAGCTGGCCGCTCAGCTTCACGGCCGGATCGTCGTCGAATCCGAGGAAGGCCGCGGCACCTCGATGACGGTCGTCCTCCCCCGCAATCCCCCCTCCACCGATCCCCATTGACCGACTGGTGATTTGGCCGTAGCCTTCCCATTCAAGAGCCGGTTCGCGCCGCGCGCGTTGGGCGCCACGTCCAGAGCCGGGCTGGATCGATCAATCCACCCACCCCAGGGAGGGGACCAATCGCCATGTGGCGCGGGGCGTTGATCGCCATGTTCGGTGCCTTGCTAGGCCTGCTCCCGGCGATCTCCGGATGCAGCGGCGCCGGCGCGCGCCGGCCGAGCTGGAAGGACGCGCCCACCCCCGAGCAGGCCGCCGAGGCCCAGGCCGTCAGCGAGCGCGCGCAAGCGGCCCTTGATCGCGGCGACCTCGAACAGGCGAAGGCCGAACTCACAAGGCTCACCGCGCTTACGCCCCGCTCGCCCGAGGCGCTTCAGCGCCTCGGGCGCGTGCTCGAACAGCAGAACCAGATCGTCGAGGCCGAGACTTGTTACGGCCGGGCGCTGAAGCTGGAGCCCGATTTCGTGGGCGCGCTGATCGGCATGGGACGGGTCGAGGCCCTCCGGGGGAATCCCCAGAGCGCGCTCAAGCGGTTCGAGACGGCCATCGAGATCGAACCGCACGAGGCGAGCGCCCATCTGGCCCTGGGGGGCGTGCTGGAAACGCTGGGGAAAGTCGAGGACGCGCAGGCCGCCTATTTCCGGTCGTTGTCGGCCGACCCGTTGCTCACCGAGGCCAGCCGCCGGATCGCCGCGCTGCAGATCGGGCGGAACGAGGCCGACCAGGCCCTGGCCCGGCTCGACCAGACGCTCGAATCGACGCCGGGAGACGGCGAGGCCCTGCTGCTTCGAGGCCGGGCGCACCTGGCGCTCGGCCATGTCGCGCCCGCCCTCGCCGACCTCAAGGCCGCCGCCGTCCGCCTCCCCGACCGCCCCGACGTCCACTTCAACCTCGCCTTGGCCCTCGAAGCCGGCCGCCAGCCCGGCGACGCCCTCAAGTCGGCCGAGCAAGCCCTCAAGCTCGCCCCCGACTACGCCGACGCCCGCGACCTATCGCAGCGGCTACGGCGCTGAGTCCCCAAATGCGGCGATACGGCCGGCCGTCGACCGTGAAGGGGCTGCTAGCCCCAATGCCCGTTAGATAAGCAGAACCACCGCCTGGCTAAAGGGTTTAGT
>CALCIC010000624.1 GCA_937907405.1 uncultured Isosphaeraceae bacterium
CGTCGCTCTGCGGCGCCTGCTACGACGTCTGCCCGGTGAAGATCAACATCCCCGAAGTCCTCGTCCACCTCCGCGGCGAGGTCGTCCGGCACAAGCAAGAGACGATCAGCGGCCGGCTCGCCCCCGAGGCGATGGCGATGAATACCCTCGGCAAGGTCTTCGCGTCGAGGCGGCGATACGAGCGGATGCAGAAGCTCGGTCGCTTCGGCCAGCGGTTGATGGTCAAGCGGGGGATGATCGAGAGCCTGCCGGGCTATCTCGGCGGCTGGACGGCCGTTCGCGACGTCTACCCCGTCGCCCAGCAGACGTTCCGCGAATGGTGGCGCGACCGCAAGCCCGAGCCGAAGCTTCCCCCGCGCGAGGAGACCCGTCCGTGAGCCATTCCCGAGAAACCATCTTCGGCCGCATCCGAACGGCCCTGAAGGACGTGCCCGCCTCCGAAACGCCCGAAGACGTGAAGATCGATCGTTCCTATCTCACCGTCGATCCGTCGCCGCGCGCCGATTTGATCCGCCGGTTCATCGAGCGCGTGAGCGAATACCGGGCGAAGGTGAAGACGACGACCGCCGACGACCTGCCCCGCGCGATCGCCGAATCCTGCGCCGCGCGGGGCATTCAGAAGCTGGTCGTCCCGTCCGACCTCCCAGAAGATTGGGCGCCGGCCGACCTGGCGCTGATTCGCGAGCCGGGCCTGACCATCGACCAGCTCGAACACAGCGACGGCGTCCTGACCGCGTGCGCCCTGGGGATCGCCCAGACGGGGACCGTGGTGCTCGACAGCGGCCCCGGCCAGGGCCGCCGCGCGATCACGCTCCTGCCCGACTACCACCTCTGCGTGATCTTCGAACACCAGATCGTCGGCCTCGTCCCCGAGGCGGTCGCGAAGCTCGAAACCGCCGCCGCGTCCCCCGACCGCCCGATCACGTTCATCTCGGGGCCGTCGGCCACCTCCGACATCGAGTTGAACCGCGTGGAGGGCGTCCACGGACCGAGGACGCTGGAGGTGATCGTGGTGGCGTCGCCAGGATGAGGATCAACGAACACCTGGCGAGGCGAATCATCGGCCTCCTGCGCGAAACGGGAAGTCGCCCCTGCCAGGGCGGCGCCTGAATAGAGCGCCATGGAACTTCCCGGCAGCCCGGTCTATCGGACTCGCGAGAGGCTTCGAAGCACATCGGCCGGAGACCCGTTATGCTTGATTGGTTTCGGAGAAGACGCACAGCCGCCGAGCCATCTCGACTGGTGACGACGATCGGAGAAATTCAAGTTGCGTCGGGTACGCTCCTCATGGGCGATCCACGGTATCTCTTCGACCCGTTAAGAATCCAGATGCTTCCGCCTGGTCCGTTTCCGGTCGTCGCCGAGATCATCGAGTATCCCGAAGGGGGACGCCGGATCGCTCGACTGGAGATCCGTTTCCGGCCCGGGGCCAAGGACACAAGCCGCGTGCTTCGTGAACTGGCAATCGACTCGGCGATGGTCGTCCTGATCGATGAGCGCGACTACGAAGACGACTGGCGCGAAGTCGGCCCCGAACGGATCGGAAGGACGAGCACTCCGAAACACCACGAGCGCGTCGCGGAGTTGATCGGACGCCGGTTCAACCTCCTGTGGAGACATGTCGACCTGTTCCACTCCGTGTTCGAGGAGCCGATCTCCGAGGAGCTTGAGGCCCGGATCGTCGAATACGTGAGGTCGTTCAAGGAGTACTCGGATTCTTGGTATCTGTACTTCCAGATCACGACGCGCGACACGGTGGATCGGATCCACGAGGCGATGCGGGACCGGTACTGGAATGAAGTCGTGCTCGACGAGGAGACCGGCGCGAATCTGCTCGCGGTCAAGACCGGTTTTGGCGACGGCAGCTACCCGGTCGTGGGCCACCATGCGGCGGGCGAACTGATCGGAATCGAGGTCGAATTCATCGGCCCGGCCCAGGATCGGCTGCTTGAAGCTTTCCCGCTGCTCCGAACCTGAACGACCGTGAGCGGCGACCCGAACTGCGCGATCCGCAGGCGAAACCAAGTTCGCCTGCGGATCGCGTGACTCGCGACTGAATCGCCCGCGCCGCGCTCAGCCCTTGGCGACGATCGTGGAGCCGTCGGGGGTGGCGTCGGAGGTGTAGTCGAACCACTCGGGCTTGAATTCGATCCGGCGGTTCTCACGCATGGCGATGTTGGTGGTCAGCGCGATGACGGCGTCGGCGAGGGCGACCTCGCCGCGACACCGCGGCTGGTGGTCCTTGTCGGCGTGGTAGTCCTTGGCGTCGCCGTGTCGGATGCAGTAGGCGAAGTGCTCAAGCTCCTCGCGGTAGCCGCGCGAGGGCTCGGCCGTCGCCAAGGCGCCGATGGCCGTGGCGGCGCTGGGGCCGGCGGTGCTGGGGCTGGTCTCCAGGACCGGCTTCTTGTTCTGCGACTCGACGACGACGCTCGTCTCCCGCGAGGCGTAGGCGTTGCCGGCTTCCTTGTAGAGCAGGATCTCCTTCTCCTGGGCGACGATCATCGTCCCCTTCGAGCCCATCACCATCTCGCCGTAGCCGTCGAACGAGTTGGTGTTGATCGACGAATACGTCACGACGACCTTGTCGGTCGGGGTCTGGCCGGGGAACTCGAAGATGGTGAAGACGTGGTCGTCGGCTTCGCGTCCGTCCTTGAAGAAGTACGTGCCGCCGACGCCGGTGACGGCCTGCGGGTGCTGCTTGCCCAGGAAGATCGAGCAGGCGTCGAGCTGGTGGCTGCCCAACTCGGCCATGATGCCCGCGCCGGTCCGCTTGTAGAGCCGCCAGTTGATCAACTCGTCCAGGCTCTTGTAGCCGTAGGCGGCGTAGTCGATGCTCAGGTCCTTGTCGGGATACTGTCGTTTCCAACTGTCGCGGTAGACGATGTTCCCCTTCTCGTCGTGGACGTACAGGGGAAGGCCGGTCGCCGGATCGAAGGCGGGTCGGCCGTCCTTGTCCTTGGCGACGAGCGGCTGGGCGTTGTTGCGGTGCCAAAGCGCCCGGATGTGGCGGACGTCCCCCAGCACGCCGCTGGTGAGCAGGAAGTTGGCGTTGTCGTAGAGCGCCGAGTAGTGCCGCTGGTGGCCGACGGCCAGCAGCTTGTTGGTCTCGCGGGCGACCCGGCACATCTCCTTGCACTCGCCGATCGAGTGCGCCATCAGCTTCTCGGTGAAGACGTGCTTGCCGGCCTTCATCGCCTCGATCGCCACCGGCGCGTGGAGGAACAAGGGGAGGGCGATGACGACGACTTCCACGTCGGGGTCGTTGTACATCTCCTCCTTGGTCTTGTACTGCTTCATGTTGCGGGCGTCGGCCTCGGAGTACTGCTTGTGGTCGGTGAACTCCTTGACCGCGCGCGCCTGCTGGCTGGGCCGGATGTCGCAGACGCCGATGAAGTTAATGTAATCGCGGTTGTGGAACCGGATCATCGCCTGGCAGCCTTCGTCGCCGGTGCCGATGAGCGCCGCCTTGACCGGCGGCTTCTCGCCCAGCCCCTTGTAGCCGAAGTAGTAGCCGGCGATCAACGGCGAGGCGGACGCCGCGACCAGCCAGTCGCGTCGCGAGATGCCCAGCGCCCGGTCCGCGTTCTCTCGGCCGATCAGGCGCTCTTCGGGGGTCAGATTCGTCATCCGTCGCTCCTTGTATGGAAATGTCGGGGTCGACTCGAGATTCGTGCCGGGTTCAGACTGCTTGAACGTGTTGCTTCGCCTTGCCCGAGGCGGTCGCGCCGTCGGCGTCGTCGATCAGGCCGAACCGCCGGGCCAGCCGACGGCGACGGCGGGCGCCGAAGAACAGGGCGTCGAGCCCGAACCAGTGGCCCGAGGCCGTGGTCGCGATCAGCAGGCAGGCGATCAGCTCGATCAGGTTCTTGTTGACGATCCAGTAGTGTCCCTCGGCCTTGGGGTTGGGAGGCGTTCCCGGCCAGGGGGGCATCGACAGGTAGATCATCGCCAAAAAGGCGACGGCGCAAAGCGACGCGAACGGCGTGAACAACCCCAAGATCAGGCAGGCCCCGATCAGGATCAGACCGTACGTCGTCATCGAATTGACGAAATCCAGCGACGTCGACGGCGGGCGATAGCTCGCCCGCTGAACCCGCCAGGCGTCGAAGTCGTCGTCCAGGCCCAGGGGCGCAAGCGATCTGCGGATGAAGCCGAAATCGTAACGCCCCAGCAGGGCCTGCTTCTGCTCGGCGGTCGCCAGCCCGACGACCGCCGCCTCCAGCGCGTTGCTCTGGTCGATCAACGGCGTGGTGACCGTCTTGCGGTCGATGTTCAGCGCCGTCCGGCCTTCCCAGGCGCGCTCGCGCTCGTACGACATGGCGTTCGGGTCGCGTTCGACCGCCTGGACGGCCCGAAGGTCGCGGTAGTACTTCCGCCGCAAATCGTCGTTGTCGTGGTTGTTGAACCAGTAGTCGGCCCAGGTCTCGCTTTGCTCCAGGAGCTTCTTGGCCTCAAGCTCTTGCGTCTCGTTGAAACCGTAATGGCGGCCGATCCGATCAACCTCGGCGGCCCAACCGGCCTTGAGCCGGACCGGGTCGAGCAGCGCCAGGCCGTTGGCGTCGGGGAGCATGCCCCGGAAGTACGGGGCGAGCGGCCCGTTGGCGTTGCGGAGGTAGACCTCGGCCGAGAACGGCTTGCCGCCGTGGATCGTCGACTCGTACTTCTCAAGTCCCTCGGTCAGGAAGTGCCAGCCGATGGCGATGCGCAGCAGCACCAGGAAGCAGGCCCCGAGAAACCCGGGGTAGTAAGGACGGAAGGCGTTCAGCGGAGGGCTCCTTTCTTCAGGCGGCGGGACCGACGACGCAAGCGGCGCGCGTCGGTCGTGGATCGTTCGACCGGATGGCGGATCTTCATCGGTTGGTCATGATCCATCCAATTTAACCA
>CALCIC010000625.1 GCA_937907405.1 uncultured Isosphaeraceae bacterium
GGCTGTGTGCCTCGCGCGCCGAGCGGGAGACCCCCGGAGGAACCGGAGGATGGTCGGCGACCGGCCGGACTGCGTCTCCGTCATAGCGCCAGACCTCGCCGCTGGGGTACTGCGCCAGCCAGAGCGAGTCGTTCACGTTGAGCGAGGCGTAGACCTGATAGCTCTTGCCGTCGTGCTTGCGGAGTTGGGACCAGAGGCCGTCGCGCAGGCGATACACTCCCCCCAGGTTCGTGGTGAGCACCACGTCGTCGCGCCGCTGGCCGACGGCGTAGGGGAACTCCCGCTTCTTTTCCAGAGGGAGCGTCAGGGCCTCGCCGACGGTCAGGGGCTCAGCCCGGCCCGGCTTCCACTTCCAGGCGAGATACCGCTCCGTGCGAGGGTCGCCGGCGTCGAAGTGGTTCCAGGCGAAGATCCGGCCCTGGGCGTAGTACAGGCGCCCCAGCCGGCCTTCGCCCTCGGGCCATTCCAGGATCGATCGCCCGCGATACCGGATCGCCTGATCGACGACTTCCAGCAGCCCGTCCGCCACCAGACAGGCTTCGGGAAGGACCGAATCGGCGGGCGCCCAGCGGTCGGCCCGGGGGTCGTATTCATAGGTCCGGGTGTCGCCGCCGCCGGCTGCGCTCCGGGCGAAGAGCCGCCCCGCGCGGTCGAACAGGTAGACGCCCGCGTCGGTGTTCACGCGGGGCAACGCCCGGAATTCGACCGGGGCGCGATTCGACTCGAAGACATGAAGCGTGTGGCGATCGCCTCGGTCGAACGTGTTGTAGGCCCCGAGAAAGCCGGCGCCCAGCAGCGGACGGCCCTCGGGCGACCGCAGCTCGAACAGCGAGCCGAAGTTCCGGCCGTCATCCTCCCCCCGGTCGAGCTGGATGGTGATCGTCCGGTCGACCGGGTCGGCGGCCCCGGCCCCGGCGGGCGCGATCAGCAGGGCGAGGACGAGGAGGAACGCCAGACGCCGGACGGCCGGGGGGGAGTTCAGAAGGCGGTTCATCGTTGGCGACCCTCGCGGGAGGAGTGACCGGCGGTTGATACTCGGAACCGCCCATCGTACTCGCGCGGTCGCGGGAATTCGAGGACCAGCGCGCGTCATCGTTAGAAGGACCGGAGGTTGCGGCGAGGGGCGAGGTTCCCGGATCAGGAGCGACGCCGCGCGCGGCCTTGCGGGGGAATCCCGAAACACTGGCGAGCGAATGGTTTGCAGTCGGTTCCACGACCGATTTTCGGCTCGGGCCGACGGCGGCGGGAGCGTTCTTCGACGGTTGACTTGAGAGGCCCGGATCGCTTACATGGTGATCTGGCGCCGAGGCGCATCGCCGACGACCATCCATACCAGGACGCTTCCTCATGAAACGATCACGATCGGCTTGGATTTCGAATGGACTGGTCGTCGGGGCCCTGGCGGTCGCGGTCGGTCGAGGAGCGGCGATCGGCGCCGACTCGCCCGCCCCGGCGCGGAATCTCAAGGTCCCCGACGGGTTTACGATCGAGCGGATCGCGGGCCCGCCGCTGGTCGACCGGCCGATCACCGCGGCCTTCGACGACGAGGGCCGGCTCTACGTCGCCGACTCGTCGGGGTCGAACGACAAAGTTCAGAAGCAGCTTGAGGAGCGTCCCCACCGGATCGTCCGGCTCGAGGACAAGGACGGCGACGGCCGGTTTGAGAGTCAGACGGTGTTCGCCGACAAGATGATGTTCCCCGAGGGGACGATGTGGCTCGACGGCTCGCTCTACGTCGCGGCCCCGCCGAGCATCTGGAAGCTCACCGACGCCGACGGCGACGGCGTGGCCGAGGACCGGGTCGAGTGGTTCCAGGGCAAGACCCTCACCGGCTGCGCCAACGACTTGCACGGCCCCTACGCCGGCCCCGACGGCTGGGTCTACTGGTGCAAGGGGGCGTTCGCCGAGCAGACCTACGAGCGGCCCGGCAAGAGCCCGTTCGTCACCAGCGCGTCGCACATCTTCCGGTCGCGGCCCGACGGCTCGGCGATCGAGCCGGTGATGACCGGCGGCATGGACAACCCGGTCGACGTCGCGTTCACCCCCGGCGGCGAGCGGATCTTCACCTCGACGTTCATCCAGCAGCCCGGCGGCGGCCTCCGCGACGGCCTCGGCCACGCCGTCTACGGCGGCCTCTTCGGCAAGGTCAACCGCGTGCTCGACGCCCCCTCGCACAAGTGGACCAGCCCGCACCTAATGCCCATCCTCCTGCACATGGGCCCCGCCGCCCCCTGCGGCCTGACCCGGTACGAGTCGACGGCCCTCGGCGAGGAATACCGCGACAACCTGTTCGCCTGCTACTTCAACCTCCACAAGGTCGGCCGCCACGTCCTGACGCCCGACGGGGCGACGTTCGCCACCAAGGATGAAGACTTCATCACCAGTCCCGACCTCGACTTCCACCCGACCGACGTGATCGAGGACGCCGACGGCAGTCTGATCGTGGTCGACACCGGCGGCTGGTACAAGCTCTGCTGCCCGTCGTCGCAACTCCCCAAGCCCGACGTCCTGGGGGGCGTCTACCGGGTCCGTCGCAAGGACGCCAGGCCGATCGCCGACCCGCGCGGGTTGAAGATCGACTGGAAGGCCCAGACCCCCGCCGACCTCGCCGCGCTGCTTTCCGACCTTCGCCCGGCCGTCGCCCGTCGAGCGGTCGAGGCCCTGGCCCGCGCGGGGAAGGACGCGCTGCCGGCGATCGCGGCCGCGCTTGGGGGCTCCAATCCCGAAGGCCGCCGCAACGCCGTCTGGACCCTGGCCCGGATCGACGCCCCCGAGGCGCGGGCCGAGGGCCGATCGGCCCTGAACGACCCCGACGAATCCGTCCGCCAGGCCGCCGGCCACGTCGCCAGCCTGACCCGCGACGCCGGGGCGGCGGCCGTCCTCTCGACCCTGCTCAAGAACGAGTCCCCCGCCAACCGCCGGATCGCCGCCGAGGCCCTCGGGCGGATCGGCGGCAAGGGGGCCGTTCCGGCCCTGCTCGAAGCGCTCGGGGCGTCGCCCGACCGTATTCTGGAACACTCGCTGACTTATGCGTTGATCGAGATCGCCGATCCCCGGGGGACGGCCGAGGGGCTGAAGTCGCCCGCCGCGACGGTCAAGCGGGCGGCCCTGACGGCGATCGACCAGATGGACGACGGGGGGCTCGACCCCAAGCTGGCCGTCGATCTGCTGACCGCCGCCGACGCCGATCTGAAGGAGGCCGCCTCGTGGATCGTCGGCCGTCATCCCGAGTGGGCCGAGGCCGTCGCCGGCTTCTTCCGCGCGCAGTTGCGGAAGGACGATCTGAGCGCCGCCGACCGGGCCGACCTGGAGCGCCAGCTCGCGCGGTTCGGCGGGACGCCGGCCGTCCAGAAGTTGTTGACCGAGACGCTGGCGCACGGGACCGAGGTCGGGAACGGGAGGAAACTGAGCGCCCTGAAGGCCGTCGCCCAGTCGGGCCTGAAGGAAGCGCCGGCGGCCTGGATTTCGGCCCTGGCCGCGATCTTGAACGGCCCTGACGCCGATCTCGCCCGCCAGGGGGTCTCGACCGCCCGGGCCCTGGCCGTCGCTCCCGCCAAGGGGGCCGCGCTGGTCGCGCCCTTGCTGGCCATCGCGGGCCGGGAGGGTTCCCCCGCCGACCTCCGTCTTGAAGCCCTGGCGGCCGTCCCGGGGGGGCTCAAGACGGTCGCGCCGCCGGTTTTCGACTTCCTCCTCGGCCGGCTCGACCCGGAGAACGCCGTCGCGGAACGGAGCCTGGCGGCCGACGTGATCACCAAGGCGCATCTTGACGCGGATCAGCTCGGCGCCCTGGTCGAGTCGCTCCGCAAGGCGGGCCCGCTCGAAGTCGACCGCCTGCTCGCGGCTTTCGACGCCTTGACCGACGACGCGCTGGGGGTCCGGCTGGTGAACACGCTGGGCGAGTCCAGGGCGGTGGGCAGCCTGCGGATCGACGCCCTTAAGCTCCACCTCGCCAAGTTCGGCCCGCAGACCCACAAGGCGGCCGAGGGCCTGTACGCCCGGCTCAACGCCGACGCCGCCAAGCAGCAGGCCCGGATCGACGAACTGCTCGCCAAGACGACCGGAGGGGGCGGCGACGTCCGCCGCGGCCAGCTCGTGTTCCACAGCGAGAAGGCCGCCTGCACCACCTGCCACGCCATCGGCTACCAGGGGGGCAACGTCGGGCCGGACCTGACCAAGGTCGGCGGCGTCCGCTCCGAGCGCGACCTGCTGGAAGCCATCGTCTTCCCCAGCGCCAGCCTGATCCGCAGCTACGAGCCGGTCGTCGTCGCCAAGACCGACGGCACGGTCCTGAGCGGCCTGCTGCGCGACGAGACCTCCGACGAGTTCCTCCTGATCACCGGCGCCAACCAGCAAGCGCGCGTCGCCCGGGCCGACGTCGAGGAAGTCAGGCCCGGCGCCGTCTCCATCATGCCCGCCGGCCTGGACCAGCAGTTGACCACCCAGGAGCTCGTCGATCTGGTCGCGTTTCTGAAAGCCTGTAAATAAACGGAGGGGCGGCCCGGCACTCGCGGTTGACAGCCTGTGCGGTTTGGAACGATGATCGGACCGGGCGGGGCGGGCCGTCGAGAGAATTCGTCCAACGCGGTCGGGGTTCGGGAACGTATCTAACTGTACGAGGGAAGGTGAGGCGATGGGGAAGCCGGCCGAGAGCGTCAACCCTCCCTCGCGTGACGGCGCGGATCGTCGGAATCCGGCGGACCCCGTCGGAGCC
>CALCIC010000626.1 GCA_937907405.1 uncultured Isosphaeraceae bacterium
CATGAACACACGCGGAGCCGCGATGGATTACGAACTCCTGGCAGGACTGTTGGATCGTCACGGCGGCGCCCTGGTGCTGTTCGCCCGGCAGCTCTGCGACGCGCCGGAGGACGTGGTACAGGAAGCCTTCGTGAAGCTGGCGGGCCTGGACCGACCGCCGGAGAACTCGGCCGCCTGGCTCTTTCGGGTGGTTCGGAACGGGGCCGTCGACGCGTCGCTGGCGGCCCGCAGAAGGCGTCGGCATGAGACCGAGGCCGCCGCGCGATCGGCCCCTTGGTTCGATCCGGCGGACGGCGAGGGGAGGGCCGGCGTCGATCCCGACGAAGCCGAGCGCGCGCTCGCCGAGTTGGCGATCGCGGAGCGCGAGGTGATCGTCGCGCGGCTCTGGGGTGGATTGACTTTTGAGCAGATCGCCGAGGCCCTGGGGACGTCGTCCAGCTCGGCGCATCGACTCTACAACCGAGGCCTGACGGTCTTGAGAGAACGATTGGGGGCGCCATGTCGCGATACTCGCCGGAACCCGAGATGACTGAATTCGAGCGGTCGCTCGCCGCGCTGTCGCCGTCGCGCGGGGCCTTCGACCGCGACCGCCTGATGTTCGAGGCGGGGCGAGGGTCGGCGCCCGCGCCGAGCCGTCTCCGATGGGCCTGGGCGGGGGTCGCCGCGGCGCTGGCGGTCGTCGCGCTGGGGCGGACGTTCGTTCCGCCGCGTCGGCCCGAGCCCCGCGTCGTCGAACGCCTGGTCTTCGTCCAGCCCTCCCCGACCGCGCCGGACGAATCGGCCGAGCCGGGATTGGTTTTGCGTCGGAACACGATCAGCCCCGGCCTGCCGTCCGACGACCCGGATTCGGTGAACCCCTACCTGTCGTGGCGTCGCCAGATTGAACGCCACGGCCTTGAAGGGCTGCCGAACCCCGAGCCGTTCTTGACGTTCTCGGAGGGGGCCGGCTCATCCGAACTGCCGATGGACGAGCCGCGGCCGCTCAGTCCCTACGACCTCGGCGAATTCCTTGATACCGGAGGCCCTTCATGATCCGTCGCATGTTCTTACCGCCAGCCGTCGTCCTCCTGGCGATCGTCGCAACCGCGAGCGCTCAGGGGGACGCCCCGCCGCCAAGAGTCGCGGTCGTCCGCCCGACCCCCGAGCCGGTCCCAGCGCTTCGTCTCTCCCTGCTTCCCCGCTCCAGCGAGTTGGTCCCCGGCAACGCGGCGATCTTCTACCATCGCGCGATCGAATTCTTGCTCAGTGATACGTACAGGCGGCAGATTCGCGCCTTGAAAGTCAAAGAGCCGCCCGGGGGAGGCTCGTCCGAGGACCAGGTCATGGAATGGCTCGCGACGCCCCCTTCCCGGCTCCCTCGCGACGCGGTTCGTCGTTTCGTGGACGAGCATCAACGAATCCTCCACGAGGTCGAGCTGGGGACGCGCCGCGACTTCTGCGATTGGGAATTCGACCGGCGCGAGGAAGGTTACGAGCTGAACATCGAGGACGTCCAGGAGACTCGTCGTCTGGGCCGGCTCGTCGCGCTTCGCGCCCGATTCGAGATCGCCGAAGGACGGGTGGACTCGGCGATGGACTGGATCCGGACGGGGCTCGCGTTGGCCCGGCACGTCGGCGAGAGTCGCTTCTACATCCAGTCGATGATCGCGGCGGCGATCTGCGGCGAGATGACGAAGGCTCTCGAAGAGCTGATCCAGGCGCCCGAGTGTCCGAATCTGTACTGGGCGCTCGCGGCCTTGCCAAGACCGTTCCTCGACCTGACGGCCGCGACCGAAGGGGAGGGCCTCCTCCTCGAACGCGAGTTTCCGAGGCTTCGCGACGTCGAGGGTTCCGTCTGGTCGCTTGAACAAGCGCGGGCGTTCGGCGACGAGCTGGAGCAGAAGGGGGGCCTGCTGCTCAACAGGTGGCGCTCGCCGAAGAGCACGCTGGCCCGACCCACGTTCGCCGACCTCGCCGAGCACCTGGCCGTGGCGGGCCTGGTGGCCCGCGCCTATCCCGAGGCCAAGCGGACGCTCGTCGCCTCGGGCGCGCCCGCCGAACGGGTCGAGTCCATGCCGGCGGTCCAGGTCGTCGCGATCCATTCGTATCGAGCCTACAGGCAAAAGCGCGATGATCTGTTCAAGTGGATGAGCGTCCCCTACCCCCAGGCGCATCGGGGGATGAGCGAGGCGGAGAAGAGCGCCTTCGCCGATCCGCCGCTCGGCTTCCCGTTCGCGGCGATCCTGCCGTCGATGCAAGCGGTCTTCGTGGTGCAGGTCCGGGTCGACCGCCAGTTCGCGGCGATCCAGACCATCGAGGCCGTCCGCTGTTACGCGGCGTCCCACGACGGCGCCGTCCCGCCGAATCTTGAAGCCCTGATCGAGACACCGACTCCGCGCGATCCTGCGACGGGCGGCTCTTTCACGTACGCGGTCGACGGCGCGGGATTCAAGCTCTCCGCGGCACCCCCGCCCGGGATGGAGAACGTCTCGAAGTACGCCGTCGACTATGAAGTCAAGCTCGCTCGGTAGCGCGGATCAGCTACGGAATTGCATTCCGAACTCGGAGGGCGAGGCTGGACCGATGAAAGGTTGGTGTTGACCGGGTGGTGTTCAACGCCGAGGGCTCGGTCGTCTTGTTGCGCCTCCGTCCTCTTGTTCAAGCGGCTCGAATTACCAGCCCGACGCGCAAGCGAGGGAATAAACGATGAGGACCGCGACGGTCGCCGCGAGGTTCCCCGGGCGATCCCCTCGCTTGCGCGGCGGGCTGGTATTTCGAGTTCCTGGGAAGGCGAGCGCG
>CALCIC010000627.1 GCA_937907405.1 uncultured Isosphaeraceae bacterium
GTTGGATTTGTCGTGGATGAAGGCGTGGGGGTCGACGCCCAGGTTGTGGTAGATCGTGGCCAGGACGTCGCGGAAGTGGATCGGGCGGGTCACGGCCGAGCCGCCGAGCTTGTCGGTCGAGCCGATCACCTGGCCGACCTTCATCCCGCCTCCCGACAGGATCGCCGAGTTCACCTTCGCCCAGTGGTCGCGGCCGGCGTCCTTGTTGATCTTCGGGGTCCGGCCGAACTCGCCCCAAACGACCACCGTGACATCGTCGTCGAGTCCCCGCGCGTAGATATCCTCAACCAGCGCCGAAACGCCCTGGTCGAAAAGCGGCATCACCTTGCGGAGGTGGCCGAAGTTGTTGCCGTGCGTGTCCCAGAAGCCGTAGCCGAGCGTCACGCAACGCGCGCCGGCTTCCACCAGGCGGCGAGCGATCAAAAGCTGGTCGTTCCACATCGGGGCACCGTCGCCCAGGTGCTTCGAAGATCCGATCCCGTAGCGGTCGCGAACCCGAGGGTCTTCGCGCTCCACGTCGATCGCCCTGGCGAGCTTGTCCGAGGTCAGCAGGTCGAACGCCTGCTGGTAGAACCCGTTCATGCCGTCGACCGACGCGCCGTCGACCGACCGTCGGAAGCCGTCGAACTGGCCGAGCAAGTCCTGCCTCCCCGAGAACCGATCGGGGGACACGCCCGAAGGGGGGCGCAAGAGCGCCAGGTCGTCCCCCTCCATCCGCGCGCCCTTGAACGACTGGCCCAGGATGCCCGGCCCCGGCGTGTTGTAGGGGCGGTGCTGCATGACCGGCGACAGGTCGATGAACGGCGGCACCACCGGATCGACGGCGCCTTGCACCCGGGAGACGATCGAGCCGAAATGCGGGACCCCCTCGCGCTGGGAGATCCCCATCGGGAATCCGGTCATGCTCTGGAAGCTGGAATGCTCGTCGATCTGGCCGATCAGCGACCGGACGACCGCCAGCTTGTCCATGATCTGGGCGGTTCGGGGGAGCAACTCGCCGACGTGGACCCCCGGCAGGTTGGTCGCGATCGGCTTGAACTCGCCCCGAATCCCCTCGGGGGCGTCGGGCTTCAGGTCCACGGTGTCCTGGTGCGAGATCCCGCCGGTCAGGTAGACCATGATCACGGACTTGTGCCGCTTCGTCTTCGTCGCCGGCGTCGCGCCGACGGCCCGGCTGTTCGACCCGGCGAACGCCTGGGCTTCCAGCAGGCCCGGCAGGTTCAGGCCCCCCATCGCCAGGCCGCCGACCCGGATGAACGACCGTCGCGACAGCCCGTCGCAGTACCGCTTCCCGCCTTTCGGCCCCCAGAGAGTCAACATCGTCGGCGCGCTCCGTCTCCAGACCTCCGCACTGAGATTCAACAATAATCTAACACCTGGCGCCGGCCTCGGCAAGCTCGGGCGATCAGGGCTTCGCGGCGGCGAGGTCGGCGACGAGTTTCTGGAAGTCGTCGCGAGGGCGGAGCGGGTCGAGCGCGGGGTCGGTTCGGAAGACTTCGATCTGGTTGAAGCCGTCGGCGACGGCCTGGCGAAGCGCCTCCATGGCGCGATCGGCGTACAGCTTGCGGCGGAGCTTGTCGCCCACGCCGAGCTTCTCGACGTCGTCGGGGGGGGGCGAGCCGTCCCTGGCGCCGATCAGCGAGAGGGCCAGCGACAGCGTCGAGGCGAGGTTGTAATGGCTCGCCGCGTCGAGGCCGGTCTGGCCTTCCAGCAGGTCGACGGCGCGCTGGAACGCCGCGAGCGCTTCGGCGTACTTGCGCGATTGCGCAAGCGAGCGGCCGATCAATTGATAGGTCGTGGCCAGCGCGACGGAGTGCGAGGAGACGCCCGGCTGTTCACGGATCAGGCGGTCGAGCGCGCCCTGGGCCTTCCGCGCGGCCTCCAGGGCCGAATCGAGCGAGCCCGTGTTGCGGCGCAGCTCGCCGACGAGGTTGTAGGCCGTCGCCAGCTCCGCCTGATAGGCGAGGTCGGTCGGCCGCCGCGCGGTCAGGGCTTCAAGAATCGCGACCGCGCGATCGGCGTGGCCGACGGCCGCGCGGGCGTCGTCGTCCAGCCGCTCGACGTTGGCCAGGTCGACGAGCCGCTCGGCGGTCGCGAACGCGAGCCGAGGCGGGGGCTCGACCTGGGCC
>CALCIC010000628.1 GCA_937907405.1 uncultured Isosphaeraceae bacterium
GAGCCGGTCGCCTCGGGCCACTGCTTGGGGCCGTAGCTGGCGGGGGGCTGGAACAGGAACTCGGGCGCGGGGGGGAAGACGCTCTCGCCGCCGACCCGGGCGTCGAGGAGGCCGCTCGCCGCAAGCGCGACGTCGCGGACGATCTCGGCGTCGACTCGCTGCCTCGGACCTCGGGCCAGCAGCCGGTTGTACGGGTCCCTGGCCGCGAGCTCGGGCTCGACGCGCGAACTCTGGCGGTACGTCGCCGAGGTCGTGATCAGTCGTTGCAGGCGCTTGAAGCTCCAGCCGCCGTCCATGAACTCGACGGCCAGCCAGTCGAGCAGTTCGGGGTGGGACGGGGCCTCGCATTGCGACCCCAGGTCCTCGCTGCTCTCCACGAGCCCCGTACCGAAATACGCCTGCCAGATCCGGTTGACGAGCGCGCGGGCCGTCGTGGGGGCCTGGCGGTCGACCAGCCATTCGGCGAAGGTCAGGCGGTCGACCGGCTTGTCGGTCGGCAGCGGATTGAGGAACGCCGGGACGCCCGGCGTCACGACCTCGCCCGGCTTGAGGAAGTCGCCGCGCTGAAGCAGGCGGGTCTCGCGAGGCGTCTCGCGTTCTTTCAGGACGAGTTGCGACGAGCCGTCGGGATGCTGCTTCCAGAGGGCCTCGATGCGGTCGTCGGCCTGCTTCCACTCGGGGACAGTCGCGCGGAAGGCGCTGAAGACGGCGGCGGTCTGCTCGGGCGTCCGGTCGGCGCGGTCGATCGCCAGGACGGCGCGGACGGCGGCCGGGACGAGGTCGGCCTCGGCGTCGGCGGCTTCGGTGACGGAGAAGCGGAACCGGCCGAGGTTGTTGTTCTGGTTGTCGTCGCTGTTCCAGCCGCCGTGCCGCTGGTCGAGCTTGAACGTCACGACGACGCCCGACGGGAACGAGACCGGCTTTTCGAGCGTGAAGACCGCGTTGCGAGGGATGTTCCGCCGCCCCGGTCCGGCGTCGATCCCCCAGGCGGTCTCGACCTTGCCGTCGATGGCGAAGGCGATCGGTCCGGTCACGCGCCTCTTCTTGCTGCGGTCGTTGAAGATCGGCGCCAGCTCGGCCTCGGGCGGGTTCACGTCGGCGGTCGCGCGGACGATCTTGACCTCCTTCCGCTCGTTCGGCCTGTCGGCCGGCGCGACCTCGACGTGAAAGTCGGTCAGGGCGAGCAGCCCTTTGGTCGAGCGTCCAGGACCGGAGACGGGCAGGCTCGGGTCGTTGAGCAGTTCGAGCCGGACCGCCGCGACGCCGGGGACGGGCTCAAGCGCCGTGTACTGATCGACGTGCAAGGTCGGCGCGTAACCGGCGGCCAGAAGCGAGCCGTCGTCGAGCAGGGTGACCTTCTGGCCGTTGCCGTTGTTGGCGTCGACGTTGGTGCGGACGACCCGCCAATCCGCCCCCTTGCCGCGGATCGAATCTTCCCAACGCGCCATCCGGTCGGCCCAGTCGGGGTGGTCGGCCTGGAGCTTCTTTTCCTCGTCGGCGATCGCGCGGAGGACCTCGGCCCGCTTCGTCAGCTCGGCCGGCGCGTAGACGGCGATGTTCGCCTCATGGGTGTTGTTGAGGAAGGCGAACATCCGGTAATACTCGTCGTGCGTGATCGGGTCGAACTTGTGGGTGTGGCACTGGGCGCACTGGATCGTCAGGCCGAGGACGCCCTTGCCGATCGCCTCCATGCGGTCGAACATCGCTTCCATTCGGAACTGCTCGGGATCGACGCCCCCTTCCTCGTTGATCATCGAGTTCCGCAGGAACCCGGTGGCGACGCGCTGGTCCTGGGTCGGATGGGGAAGGAGGTCGCCGGCGATCTGCTCGACGATGAACCGATCATAGGGCAGGTCGCGGTTGATCGCCTGGATCACCCAGTCTCGGTAGAAGCTGACGTTGCGAGCCTTGTCCTTTTCGTAGCCGTCGGAATCGGCGTACCGCGCGGCGTCGAGCCAGACGCGCCCCCAGCGCTCGCCGTAGTGGGGCGAGTCGAGCAGGCGGGCGACGAGTCGCTCGTAGGCGTCGCCGCGGTCGTCGGCGAGGTAGGCGTCGACCTCGGCGATCGAGGGGGGCAGGCCGATCAGGTCGAGGCTCAACCGACGGATCAAGGCGACCCGGTCGGCCTCGGGCGACGGCGCGAGCTTTTCCTTGTCGAGCTTGTCGAGAATCCAGGCGTCGATCGGGTTGCGGGTCCATTCGGATCGCGAGGCCGAGGGGGGATCGACGGCGACCGGAGGGATGAACGACCAGTGTCCCTCGTACTCGGCCCCCTCGGCGATCCAGGTCTTCAGGGTCTGGACTTCGGCGGCCGAGAGCGGCTTCTTCGACTTGATCGGCGGCATCCGCGCGTCGAGGTCCTCCGATTCGATCCGGTAGACCAGTTCGCTCGCCTCAAGGTCTCCGGGGACGACGGCCGGGTCGCCCGAGGCGGCGGGCGTCGTGGCGTCGGCCCGGGTGTCGAGCCGGAGGTCCGCCTCGCGATGGGAAGGGTCGGGACCGTGGCACTGGAAGCACTTGTCCGCGAGGATCGGCCGGACGTCGCGATTGAACTGGATCGTCCTGGAAGCCTTGACGGCGGGAGAAGCCGGTCCCCCCTCGCCGGCCCTTGCTTCGATCGCCAGCGGAATCGCGATCATCGCTAAAAAGGAGAGGGCCAGACGGTCGAGGCCGTGGCGGAGTAGACTCGCTGCGAGCCGACGCTCTGTCATGGCGCGGGTTCCTCGGCGGGGCGTCTCAGTGCAGTCCGACGGTTGCGGAGGGATTCAGAGGGCCGGCTGCAAGGGAGCGGGTGACTGGTGGGGCCTCGACGACTCACTCCATTGTACTCTACACGACCGGCCGGTCCGCAAGAGGCGTCTTCGACGGCCGGCGGGCGGGGATTCCACCACGTCGGCGAAAACAACCCGTTGCCGTCCCGACATTCTTTTGCTTACATTGATCGGTCCACCCGCAATCGACCGAAGTATTGAAATCTCGTCAGGTTAGACAACTCTGTAGGAGCCGATTACCATGAGTGTATCGAGCGCCGGGGCGACGCCGCCCGCTGACACCGAGGAGCACGGGATTCCTCGGCCGCTTTCGCCGTTGCCGATGGATTGGCGATCGCTCTCGCACGCCTTCATCAAGCAGGCGCGGCTCCATCCCGCGCGGGTCGCGATGCGCGACAGCACGGGGGCGAAGCTGACCTTCGGCGAGACGTTCCTTCGCGCGGCGGTCCTCAGCCGGGTGCTGGCGCGCGACCTGGGGAGCGAGGAGTACGTCGGCTTGATCCTGCCGCCGATGGTCCCCTCGGCGGTGGCCAACCTCGCGCTCGGGCTGCTCGGCAAGATCCCGGTGAACCTGAACTTCACGACCAACCAGGCGATGATCGATTCGGCGATCGAGCAGTGCGGCATCCGCCAGGTGCTGACGTCGGCCCGGGTGCTCGAGAAGTGCCAGATGAAGCCGAAGGCGGAATTGATCCTGCTGGAAGACGTTCCGCCCCGCGTCCGGCTGTCCGACAAGCTGTGGGGGAAGACGGTTTCGGGCTTCGTCCCCACGTCGTCGCTTCCCAGATTCCTGCCGGGCCTGGCCAGTCGGGGGCTCGACGACCTGGCGACGGTGATCTTCACGTCGGGATCGACGGGCGAGCCCAAGGGGGTGATGCTCTCGCACCGCAACATCCTCAGCAACGTCCACCAGATCGAGGAGCAGATCCACCTCCACGAGAACGAGGTGATCCTGGGCATCCTGCCGTTCTTCCATTCGTTCGGCTTCACCGTGGGCCTGTGGACGCCGCTGGCCCTGGGCAAGGGGGTGGTGTACCACTTCAACCCGCTCGACGCCCGGACGATCGGCAAGCTCTGCGAGGAGCACGAGGTCACCCTGATCGCGGGCACGCCGTCGTTCACCCGGTTCTACCTGAAGAACTGCCGCCCCGAGCAGTTCCGAACGCTCACCCACCTGCTGCTCGGCGCCGAGAAGCTCAAGCCCGAGACCTATCGCGACATCAACGAAACGCTCAGGATCGAGCCGATGGAAGGCTACGGCACCACCGAGCTTTCGCCGGTCGTCGCCGTGAACGTCCCCGAGGAGACGACTCTGGGCGACGGCCGGACGATCCACGGCAACCGCCCCGGAACCGTCGGGATTCCGGTGCCGGGGACGCTGGTCAAGACCACCTGCCCCGACTCCGGAGTCGACCTCCCCAGGGGGGCGACGGGGTTGATCTGGATCAAGGGGCCGCAGGTGATGGTCGGCTACCTGAACAAGCCCGACGACACCGCGAAGGTCCTCAAGGACGGCTGGTACTCGACGGGGGACCTGGGATACGTCGACCCCGACGGCTTCCTCAAGATCACCGACCGCCTGAGCCGGTTCTCGAAGATCGCCGGCGAGATGGTGCCGCACCACGGGGTGGAGTCGGCGATCATGGAGGCGACGGGGGTCGACGAGCACCACGTGGCCGTCGCCTCGCTCCCCGACCCCAAGCACGGCGAGCGGCTCTGCGTGCTCTACACCGACCTGGGCGTCCCCCCCGACGAGGTCCATCGCCGCCTGCTGGCCGCCGGCCTCCCCCGGCTCTGGATCCCCTCGGTCCGCGACTTCGTCCGCATCGACGAGATCCCGATCACCGGCACCGGCAAGATCGACCTCCGCTCGCTCAAGGAACTGGCTCAGAAACAGCCGATCGGCTGACGCCCGAGTCCCCTTCGCGGCGGCGCGGCGGCGGAACGGCCCCGGGGGGCGCGTCGCGCGCTTTCGTTTCATTTCATTTCGTGGGCGAAACCTGGTATCATGGGGGGTACGACTCGAAAGCCGTTCCGGAGACGAGACGGGAATGGACCTGCTGCTGCGAGTGACCTCGGGACCGCATGCCGGTGAGGAGCGTCGGATCGACCCGTCCGACGTGTTCCTGGTGGGTCGCTCGTCGCGCGCGTCATTCCCGATGGTCCAGGACGTCCTGCTGTCCCGCGACCATTTCCAGATCGAGAAGCACGACCTGGCGTGCCACCTGGTCGACCTGGGGAGCACCAACGGCACCAAGGTCAACGGCCTCCGCGTGGAACGCGTGCTGATCCGCGAGGGGGACGTAATCGCCGCCGGCGAAAGCACGTTCGAGGTCGTGGTCTTCGGCTCGCACCCAGGGAGCCCGGTAAGCCAGAGCTGCCTCGGCTGCGGCGCCCGATTGTCGCTGAACGGCGACGGCGGCTCGCGATCGGGAGAACGAACCGGCGTGCTCGACGCCGACGCCTACGCGACCATCGATTCCGGCCTTTGCGCCGACTGCCTGGCCATGCGCCGACGGTTCCCGGAAACCCATCCCGACTACCTGATCGAGGAGCTGGTCGGCGAGGGGGGCATGGGGGAGGTCTATCGCGCCACCCAGCTCTCGACCAACCGCCGGGTCGCCATCAAGATGCTGCTGGTCAACGGCTCGCCCGGCGACAAGGCGTTCAACTACTTTCAGCGCGAGATCCGGGTGCTCCAGGACCTGCTGATGCCCGGCGGCAAGTGCCACCCTTGCATCGTCGAGTTCTACGACATCTTCCAGATCGACGGTCATCTCCAGCTCGTGATGGAGTACGTCGACGGCAAGAACGCCATGGAGTGGTCCCAGAACCAGAAGCAGCCGCTGCCGGTGTCGACGGTCGCCCAGATCGGCCGCCAACTGCTCGCGGCCCTGGACTACGCTCACGGCAGAGGGTACGTGCATCGCGACGTCAAGCCGTCGAACATCCTGGTCATGGGACCGGTCCACCGCCCCCGGATCAAGCTCTCCGACTTCGGCCTGGCCAAGAGCTTCGCCGACTCCAACCTGTTCGCCAGCATGACCCGCCAGGGGGACGTCGGCGGTTCGACCGGCTTCCTGTCGCCCGACCACATCCGCGAGTTCCGCAACGTCAAGGAGCCGGCCGACGTCTACAGCGCGGGGGCGACTCTGTATTACCTGCTGACCAACAAATACCCGTACCTCGGCTTCGACCCCCGGCGGGCGGATTCGTACGAGATCATCCTCGAACACCCCCCGGTCCCGCTCCGCGCCTTTCGGCCGGACGCCCCCCCCGAGCTTGAGCGAATCCTCGAAAAGGCCCTCGAAAAACAGCCCCGCGACCGCTGGAAGTCGGCCCGGGCGATGGGCGAGGCGCTTTACGAACTGGCGGTCGTCGCCCAATCCTGATCGGGCGCCGGGCCGGCAAGCCGCCGCCGACATTGGGTTCGTTCGCGCCGAATCACCTCCCCGGCGACCGGCCGCGACCAGGCTCGGCGTTGGGTTCGTTCGCGCGGAATCGATCCGTCCGCAAAGCCTGTCTCGGCGCCGCCGTCCGCCGCTCGGCGATGGCTTCGTTCGGCCCCGCGACGCTCCGGGCCGGGGCCGGACCGACGCCGCAAGTGCTTGTTGCATTGAAGTTTCGAGATTTCTTTCGGATCTCCCCGCGTCTCGACGGTTTGGCTTCGATCGTCGCAAAAATGAAGCGTATCCGATCCTCGGCGGAGTGCCGCCGACCGATTGGAGGTTGGGTTCGTTCGCCCCAGAAACGGCCCTGCGCGAGCCGTCGGAGCGGTTCCTTACGGGCTGCCCAGGAAGGAAGGCCGGCGGAGGGCGTTGGGTTCGTTCGCGCCGATTTCGATCGTCCACCGGATTGCCAAAGACGGGCGGGCCAGCCGAGCCGAGACCGTCCCAATCTAAGTCTACGATCGATGGCCGTCGATCGAAGTGGGAAGGTGGAAATCAATGTGACGGGTCGTAACAAAGAAGCCGATCGCACCAATCCGCCGTCGGCCGCCATAGATTACATGGATTTCATTTGACGTGTTTCGGCACGCGCGTTCCAATCCGATTCAAGAGTCGAGTTCGCTCGCGCGTCCGTCGATCGGGGATCATCGCGATTCTCCGAACAAGGCGGACTTTTCCCGAGGATCGGAGGCGTCGTTCCATGACCGCCCTCTCGGATTTCCGTTTCATCCAGGCGGGGGTGGTCTTCGTCGCGTTCGCGGCGTCAGGTTGTCGTCATGAAGCTTTCGAAGGGGGGGGGGGGACGCCGACGGTCGAGGCGACGCCCGCGCTGATCGCCGAGGCGGATCGGCGGTTTGACTTCGGTTTCGTGGTCAGCCGGCCGGGCCGAAGGTCGCCCCACGCTTACAGGTTGACGAACACGACGACGAACGTCGTCAACCTGCTCAACGTCATCAACTACAAGACGTGCTGTGGCAGCGTCCGCGCCGAAAAGCTCAAGCTTGATCCGGGCGAGTCCGCCGAGGTCGAAGTGACGCTTCATCTCGATAACCAGTTCGGCGACGTCGTCAACACGACGGAGGTCGTGACCGACCTGGCTTCCGACGAAAGGATCGAGCTGCGGACGTCGGCGACGACCGTGCCGTTCCTGCGGGTCGAGCCGGCCTCGACGCCCGACGGTCCGATTCTGGCCGGATCGAAGGCGGAGACCGTGGCGGCATTCGAAGTCTTCGCCGCAGGCGATGCGAGCGAGCCGCCGATCGATCTGGACGTCGTCGAACTGGATTCGACGATCCCGGTCGAATGGACCGGGCCGAAGCAAGACAGCCCCTCGGAAGACGGCGTGGTGGTCCAATCGCGCGTCTTTCGCGCGGCCCTCGACGCGACCGGCGAGCCGGGGGAGCGACGGGCCGAGGTCGTGATGCGGAAGGGCTCAGACGACCTGTTTCGGCACGTCGTCTCCTGGACGATCGTCGCTCCCATCGCGGTCGCGCCGGAGATGATCGTCCTGAAATCCGGCGGCCGCGACCATCGAGTGACCCTGAAGTCGCGGGACCAGCAGGCGTTCCGGGTGACGCGGATTGAATGCGATGCTCCCGAAGTTCACGGCCGGGCGGCGAGCGGCGAGCCCGCGCTCACGCAGGTCGTCGAGGTCGAGGGCGACCCGAAGCCGGGGACTGCGCGCGGGGTCGTGTCGGTCTTCACCGACCATCCCACGCTGAGCAAGATCGAAGTCCCGTTCATCGTGCTCGACTGACGAGGGTTCGATAGGAACCACGAGCGTGGCTCGCTAGGGGGGTTGCACATGGTCATCAAAACAGGATTACGCAAGCATTCCTTCTCCCCTCGCGGGAGAAGGTGGCCGGGACGGCCGGATGAGGGGGATTTCCGGGGCCAAGGCGATCAAGGCCCCCTCATCCGCCCCTTCGGGGCACCTTCTCCCGCGAGGGGAGAAGGGAATTCAATCTTCGATCCGTATGCCGCGCGGGCCGGCTTCACCTTGATCGAGGTCCTCGTCGTCGTCTCCATCGTGGGACTGCTGATCGCGTTACTCCTCCCCGCCGTACAATCGGCCCGCGAGGCGGCGCGGCGGGCCCAGTGCGTCAACAACCTGAAGCAGATCGGCCTGGCCCTGCACAACTACCAGTCGGCCCACGGCTCGTTCCCGCTCAATTGGAGGGATCCTCGCGTGGACCCGGAGCGAGGCCGCCCCTGGTACGTCGCCGCCCGACCCTATTCCGCGCTGACGCGGCTACTGCCGTATATCGAGCAACAGCCGGTCTACGCCTCGATCAATTTCGGCGTCGAGACGTTTCCCAGCAACCTGCCTTCGGCGTTCCCGTTTCCGCAGAACCAGACGGCGTACTCGACGAGGATCGCAACGTACCTCTGCCCGTCAGATCCGGGATCAAGCCCGTCGCCTTACGGCTGCAACTATCGGGGCAATTACGGCCTCGGCCCCATGCCTAGCACCAACGGGGAAAGCTTCGACAGCGGCAACGGGTTTTATTCGTTCCCCGGCGTTCTCGGCCCGTACTCGTTCCCCGACGGATTATCGCACACCGTGGCTTACAGCGAGCGCCTGCGGGGCTCGGGCGAGCACGGCGGCCTGACGCCGGCCCGCGACTTCGGCAACATCGTGGTCATGGACGCTTGCGGCAGCCGGACTGCAGACTACGCGCTCGCTTGCTGCCGGCTGGCCGCCACCCGGAAGTTCCCGGTGACTCGACAGGCGGGCTTCACCTGGTTCTACGGCGACTTCGGATGCGCCGCGTACAACCACGCCCAGGAGCCGAACGGGCGAATTCCTGATGCAGTCCAAGTCGATGCGTGGATCGGAATCGTTACCGCCCGCAGCGCGCATGCCGGAGGGGTCAACAGCCTGATGGGGGACGGCTCGGTACGGTTCACGAAGGACTCCATCAACCGCAAGGTCTGGCGCGCCCTGGGCACCAGAAACGGCGATGAACTCGTCGAGTGACATCGGATCCCCGAATGCGAGCAATTCGGACGTCCTGACGGCGTGTCGGGACTCACTACGAAACGGTACGAAAGGAGATCAATTCCATGTTCTCACGATTCTTACCCGCCTGGTCAACGGCGTCGGTCTACGCAGCAGGATTCCTGATTGCTTCCATGAGCGTCGCCTTAAACACGGGAACGCGCACATTCCTCGACGCGGACGTACTCGCGCAATCGCGAGGAGGCAACGTGTCTGGAGCGCTCGCTCAACTGAACTGCTTCGAGAATTCCTGGGGCCCCTTTCCATGCGCGACCCAAGGCGCCAATTGCGTTACGTGCACCCAAATCTCGTACACCGGCCTGGGAGTCGGTGGAGGAGGTTGGCAGGAGGTCCCGGCACCGCAGAACTGCGGGAATCTTCAGAATGGAAAGTGCATTACTGATACCGTCTGCCTGGGCACAGGATTTCCATTGACGGGATTCTGCTCGGTTCCGGGAACGGTCATCAGCCAATAGTGGGCCGTTTGAGTTCCGGCCTCCAACGGGGGGGAGGGGCGGGGCGCCCGCCGAGTCCCACGCAAGGCGCGGCGGGAGCCTCGCCCTCCCGGGTCCATACGATCGGTGTGCAACGCAAAGGCAAACCGCTCCAAGAGGGCGAAACGGCCGAAAGTCCTCGACGGAAGTGATCGATGATCCGGAAGGGCGATCATTCCGGTTTTCGCGGGGTGAATCCCCATCTGCTCGCTCGCGGCTTCCGTTGTTTCGTGCAAGCGACGCCTGATGATGAATCCGCCTGTCACCGCGGCTGATGCGTCTCAATTTCGAGATGTCTCAAGCTTGCGTCCCATACGTCGACCGGGCCGGCGGACGGTCGAACTCTCTGGGAGGCGTGCAAGGTCCACGCTGATCGCGTCACGCGTACACCAATCGATACAGGACCATGAAATGCACATCTGTTCGTTATTCATGGCGACAACCGTCCTCTCCGCAGTCGCCGACGACGGAATTCACGACGTCCGCACGCTCGTCACGGCGATGGATGCGCTCCAACGTCCCGTCGAGGATTTCCGGTGCGAGTTCGAGGGCTCCTCGAAGGCTGCCAAGGCGGAGGGGGCCGCCGCCGAGAAACTTCTGGTGAAGCCTGGGGAAGACGGCTCGTACGACACGTTCGGCGGCGTTTTCGTATGGAAGCGGGGAGGCGAGATGAGCAGCGACGCCCTCCATCGAAGAAGCATCGACAACGTGGTCTCGCGGGAACTGATCCTCGTCCGTCCGCGGCAGCGCGAGTTGGAGCTTCATACCCGCCCGAACACGACCACCGTCGGCCATACGGAAATCAGAAATTTCGACCAAGTATACATAAGCATGTTTGATACACCAGCGAAGTTCTTCTTGATCGACGACGTCAAGCGTTGCATCGATCTCGAATACTATAAGACCTCCGTCGCGGATGATCAAATCGAGGGGCGCCCCGTCAAAGCGCTCTCCGTGTTTTTGACCTTCAAGGGTCCCAAGAATATCCCCGATCAACTACTTATGCGTTACTGGATCGATCTGCATAAGAGTGGCCAGGTCGTGCGAAAGGAGTACTACCAGGATGACGTCATGGGAGCGCGATTCGAGATCGCCCTGCGATCCTTCAAGGTCGGAAGCGAGGACGTCTGGATGCCCATCTCGGCGGACATGAAGTCGTACGTCGAGAACGTCGAAGGGAAGCCAGTCGTCCTCAAGGATCCGGTCTTACACCTGTCCATCTACGTGATCGAAGGCACCATGCAGTTCAACAAACATCCAGGCCCCGATGTGTTTACAGCGAAATACAAGCCGGGCACGCCGATCTCGGATCATATCCGTAAGCTGAAATATCAGTTCGACGAAGTGAAGATCAGCCCGCGGCCGACCAAGTCCGAGGTCGAGGCGATGCTCCAAAGTCAGCTCGCCAAGGCGGAGGCGCAGAAGAACGAGCTCGTCGCGGCGCCGCTTACCGAGGGCTTCAACTGGTGGGCGTTGTCGGTCGCGGGCATGGGGGCGGCGGTCATGGCGTCGCTGACGCTCCTCTGGATGCAGCGGCGGGCCGGTTGAGGTCGACGCGCAGTCATTGCACGGAACCAACATGATGAATACGGCCGCGACTTGCTTCCGGATCGGTTTGACGTTCGTCGTCTTCCTCGCGGGCGGCGTCAAGGGTCAGGCCGACGACGAGCGAACCAGGCTCGACTGCGGGGCCAACGCACTGTATCTGTTGCTCCACCTGGAAGGCCGGCCGGTCACGGTCGAACAACTGTTGTCGAAGCTGCCGCCGCACCGCCCGGACGGCTATTCGATGGCCGAACTTGCCGCGACGTCCCGCGCGCTCGGCCTGGAGTTGGAGGGGGTCCGCTTCGCCAAGGGAGACCCGAACCCGGATCGACCGGCGATCGCGTTCATCGAGAACGCGCGCGGGGGGCATTTCACGATGCTTCGGCCGGTCGGGTCGACGGGGAGCATGGTCCAGGTGGTCGACCCGCCGAGCCCCCCCTGGGTGACCGATTACGACCGCCTGTTCGTCGACGGCCTCTGGACCGGCCGCATCCTCACGCCGCGCCCCCCCTGGTATTCTCCCGCCCGCGCGTCCGGCCGGTTGGCGATGGCCGGAGTGATCCTCGCCGCGGCGTCGTCGGCATGGACCTGGGGCCGGTCGTCTCAGACTTTGCGATCGTGGCGCCGCGCCGCACTCCGGCTGCGACGACGCGCCGGGTGAACACGACGCCGGTTCGAATCCCGGTCGCATCACACACCGCCTCCAGGTCGCGAATAAAGCTCTCGTCTTATGATCGGGACGTAGTTATGATGTGGAAATCGAGAAGTCGAACAATCTGGCGAGCCTGTTTGGAATTCGTCGTGGTCGCGCCCGATTCAAGCCCAGACGCGAGGTGTGAGTTTTGGATCGTTTCGGAACGGTTGCCGTCGTCGGCGTCGGTCTGATCGGAGGATCGATCGGGTTGACCCTGCGCGGTCGCGGGCTGGCCTCGACGGTGGTCGGGGTGGGTCGCGACCCGCGGACGCTCGACGAGGCGCGGGGCCGGGGGGTGATCGACCGCGCGACGACCGACATGGCCGAGGGGGTCGCCGAGGCCGACGTGGTCGTCGTCTGCACGCCGGTGAGCCGGATCGCGGTCGACGTCCGCCGGGCCGCCGAGGCCGCCCCCAAGACGGCCCTGATCACCGACGCGGGGAGCACCAAGCGGCGGATCGTGGAGGAAGTCGAGCAATCCCCGCGCGCCGCCGACCAGTTCGTCGCGGCCCACCCGCTGGCCGGGTCGGAGCGGTCGGGCTCGGCGTTCGCCCGCGCCGACCTGTTCCGCGACCGGGTCTGCGTGCTGACCCCCTCGGCCCGGACCCCGGCCTCGCGGCTCCGCGCCGCGCGCGCGTTCTGGTCGGCGCTGGGTTGCCGGATTCTGGAAATGAGTCCGGCCCAGCACGACGAAGTCGTCGCCTATACGAGTCATCTGCCGCACGCGACCGCCGCCTCGCTCGCGTCCGCGGTCCCCGCCGACTGGCTGCCGCTCGCCGCCGGCGCCTTCCGCGACGGCAGTCGGGTGGCCGGCGCCGACACGGAACTCTGGACGGCCGTCTTCCGCGAGAACCGGGGACCGCTGATGACGGCGATCGGCTCGTTCCAGGACAGGTTGGCGACTCTCAAATACGCCCTGATGAACGACGACGAGGACGCCATTCGTCGCTGGTGGGCCGACGCCCGCGCCCGGCGGGCCCAGTTCGAGGCCCTGCAACCCCCCGAATCCTAGCAGGCGGCCGCGACCTCGGCTTCGGCTTCGGCTCAACGCCCCATCCCCCACCGTCGTGCCTTGAAACTTTCATTCACTCGTAATCACTGATTTCAATCGCATGCTTTGGCACCTTCGAATCCGCACCGCTGAGAACCATCACGACGCGACCGGCCGACGACTGGCGCAAGAGGCCGTCGAATCGGGCCTCCCCGGCCCCTGGCGGGCGACGGCCGGCCGCGGCTTTCTGGTCGAGGGCCGACTGTCGGCGGCCGAGCTTGAAGAGGCGGCGCGGCGGGTGCTCGTCGACCCGGTGGTCGAGTCGTTCCAGGTCCTCCCCTGCCCGACCGTCGAGGACGGCGGCGGCGCGGCGATCGTCCACGTGACGCCCAAGCCGGGCGTCACCGACCCCGAGGGGGAGAGCGCCCTGGCCTTGCTCCACGACCTCGGCTACGCGGTCGACCGCGCCCGGAGCATCCGGTCGTATCGAATCGAGGGCCCCTCCGCCCAGCTTCCAAGGCTGATCCAGCGGGTGCTGGCCAACGACGCGGTCGAGCAGGTCTACCAGGGCGCCGTGCCGATCGACCGGCTGAGCGAAGGGGGAGTCTACGAATTCAAGTTGATCACCGTGCCGATTCGAGCGATGGACGACGCGGCGCTGGTCCGGACCAGCAAGGAAGGCCAGCTCTCGCTGAGCCTCGCCGAGATGCGGACGATCCAGGGCCATTTCGCCGACCTGGGGCGCGACCCGACCGACGCCGAGTTGGAGACCCTCGCCCAGACCTGGAGCGAGCACTGCTCGCACAAGACGCTCCGGGGGCGGATCGAGTTCGAGGGGCGGACGATCCAGAACCTGCTGAAAGAGACGATCTTCGGGGCGACCCGGAAGCTCGCGCTCGACTGGCTGGTGAGCGTCTTCTCCGACAACGCCGGGGTCGTCCGCTTCGACGACGATCACGACGTCTGCTTCAAGGTCGAGACGCACAACCACCCATCGGCCATCGACCCCTACGGCGGGGCGAACACCGGGATCGGCGGCGTGATCCGCGACGCGCTCGGCACCGGCCTGGGCGCCAAGCCGATCTGCAACACCGACGTGTTCTGCGTCGCCCCCCCCGACCTGGCCCCGGACGAGCTTCCCGTCGGCGTGCTCCATCCCAAGCGGGTGCTCAAGGGGATCGTCGCCGGGGTCCGCGACTACGGCAACCGGATGGGGATTCCCACGGTCAACGGCGCGTTGGCCGTCGACCCCGGGTATCTCGGCAATCCGTTGGTCTTCTGCGGGACGGTCGGCGTCTTACCGCGCGGCAAGGCGTTCAAGAGCGTCGAGCCGGGGGACCGGATCGTGGCGATCGGCGGCCGGACCGGGCGCGACGGCATCCACGGCGCGACGTTCAGCTCGGTGGAGCTGACCAGCGAAAGCGAAACGACGTCCGGCGGCTCGGTCCAGATCGGCAACGCGATCACCGAGAAGATGGTCCTCGACGTGATCGTTCAGGCTCGCGACCGAGGTCTGTTCCGCTCGATCACCGACTGCGGCGCGGGGGGCTTCAGTTCGGCCGTGGGCGAGATGGGCGCCGAGCTGGGCGCGGTCGTCGACCTGGAGCGCGCCCCGCTCAAGTACCCGGGGCTGTCGTACACCGAGATCTGGATCTCCGAAGCCCAGGAGCGGATGGTCCTGGCGGTGCCGCCGGAATCGTGGGACGAACTCCGCGACCTGTGCGCGCTGGAGGGGGTCGAGGCGACCGACCTCGGCGAGTTCGTGGCGACCGGCCGGCTGACGCTCCGCTACCACGGCCGGACGGTCGGCGACCTGTCGATGGACTTCCTCCATGAAGGAAGGCCGCCGGTCGCGCGGTCGC
>CALCIC010000629.1 GCA_937907405.1 uncultured Isosphaeraceae bacterium
TCCTATCGCGGCATGAACGTGCTTTTGCTCTGGTCGTCGGCCGTCGCCAGCGGCCGGGGCGCGAGCCAGACGACGACCAGAGCGAGAGGAATTCGCAAGCGGCGAATCGAGGCCGGCCGCGTTCGATACGGAGTCATGAAGTCTCACCTCGTCGCCAACCGGCCTGGATGGGAATCGTCCCCAGCATGATACTATTGTGCGGGAATTGAAACTGCCCGGCAAGTCAAGGAAGGGGAAGGAAGGCGTGGCGTCGATCGAGTTGCAACAGGTGTCTCGCGCGTTCGACGACCGGACGCGCGCCGTCGACGCGGTCGATCTGTCGATCATCGATGGCGAGCGGCTGGTCGTGCTCGGCCCCTCGGGATCGGGGAAGACGACGCTCTTGCGGCTGATCGCGGGGCTCGATCAGCCGACGTCCGGCGAGATCCGGCTGGACGGCCGATCGGTCGACGGCGTGCCGCCGCACCGTCGCGACGTGGCGATGGTGTTCCAGAATCCGACGCTCTATCCGCACCTGGACGTCGCCGGCAACCTCGAATTCGGCCTCAAGATCCGGGGCGTCCCGCGCGCCGAGCGGCGGCGGCGGGTGGGGGAGGTCGCCGGGATGCTGAAGATCGACCCGCTGCTGCGTCGGCGTCCCGCGAGCCTCTCCGGCGGCGAGCGCCAGCGCGCGGCGATCGGCCGGGCCGTCGTCCGTCGTCCGGCCGTCCTGCTCCTCGACGAACCGTTCTCCAGCCTCGACCTGCCGCTCCGCGCCGCGCTCCGTCGCGAGCTGGTCGAGCTGCACGAGACGTTCCGAACCACGCTGGTCCACGTCACGCACGACCAGGCCGAAGCGCTGAGCCTCGGTCAACGGGTCGCGTTGCTGGATCGCGGCCGACTCGTCCAGCTCGACACGCCTCGAACGCTTTACGACCACCCCGCCAGCCCGCGGGTCGCCGCGTTCGTCGGCGCTCCTCCCATGAACCTGATCCCCTGCGCGCTGGTCCGCGAGGGCTCGCGGACGACGTTGATCGTGGGCGGCCGAGAAACGCGGATCGGCGTTTCGCTTTCGACGCCGGAGCTGGCCGACGGCCGGCGCCGCGAATTCCTGCTGGGAATCCGTCCCGAGCATCTCCGCGTTCGACCGGCCGACGTTTCGAACCCTATCGGGGAGGCGGGCCCCATCCTCCCAGCTCGGGTGCGCCGATCCGAGTTTCAGGGCGAGTCCGTCTTGCTCACGGTCGAACTGGCCGGAACGACGGCCGTGGCGCGACTGTCGGCCGACGCCGAACTCGCGGAGGGGCGGAACGTCGTGGTCTCCCTCGACCCGGCCGCCATGGCCTGGTTCGCGATTGAACCGGACGCCTCTGGCGAGACCGCCCCGACGGTCCACGGATCGGTCGACGGTTCACCCGACTCGGTGTAGGCCAGCCCGTGAAACACGTTTCTCGCGTAGTCGACAATCATGGCTGTTCCGCAAAACTCAACTTCGCGCCTCCGCCAGAGAATCCGTCGCACCCGAGACGCTCGCCATTTTTATTTTCAGACGAATCGCGCGCGATCCGAGTAAGATAGTGCCTGGATTGACGCGTTCGACCTATGAAGCCAGGTCCAGGGGGGGCCCGCGCGGCAAGGCGGGAACTCGTCACACGCTCTTTCGGAACGTCAATGATGGGATCGACGAGCAAGCCGACGCGCGCGGATTGGGACGTGGTATCGTGGATCGAACCGGCCAAACGCGGCGACCTGGCGGCGCTGGAACGGGCGCTGGAGCCGTTCCGACCTTACCTGACGAGGATCGCAAGTCGAGCCGTGAAAGCTCTGCCGGCGAGCAAGATCGAACCGGCCGATTTGGTCCAGGAGACGTTCCTGGCCGCGCATCGCGGCATCGCGGTGTTTCAGGGCTCGACGGAAGGCCAGTGGCGGGCCTGGCTGAGAATCATCCTGATGAATCACCTCGCGAACGTGCGACGGTCTCATCTCGTCGCCCAGAAGAAGGGCTATGAGCGGCCGACGCCGCGCGAGGACGCCGCCGCGCTCGGCGCGAGGCTTCCCAGCACGATCACGC
This sequence comes from uncultured Isosphaeraceae bacterium, assembly GCA_937907405.1. Classification (GTDB taxonomy): domain Bacteria; phylum Planctomycetota; class Planctomycetia; order Isosphaerales; family Isosphaeraceae; genus Paludisphaera. The sequence continues at coordinate 2,051 of CALCIC010000629.1, forward strand.
CCCCTCCTCGACGACTCCAGATCAACGAGCGCGATCGGGCGATCCGAGCGGCCCTGAAGAAGCTTCCCGAACACGACCGCGAACTGGTCCTTTGGCACCATGACGACGGCCTCACCTTCGAGGCCGTCGGCGGACGCCTGGGGATCTCGGCCGACGCGGCCCGAAAGCGATGGAACCGAGCCCTGATCCGCCTCCAAGCGATCCTGGGGCCGTCTCACGACCCCCGGTGACGCTCGCGACGCGGCCGCGCCGAACCGCGTCTCAACGCGAATCGATCCTGCTCACGGTCGAACCAGCGACCGACGACGTCGCTACGATTTCTTCCCGCCCCCCGCTTCCCACGCCTGATGCGCGGCCTCTTGCAGCGGGTTGCCGCCGTCGGGCATGCGGTCCTGGGCGATTTGCCAGAAGAAGACTCCGCGGAGGCCCCTGGACATGGCCCACTCGGTTTTCAGGCGGAGCGACTCGGCGTCGTCGTAGCCCACGACCATCGAGCCGTCGGGGGCGGTCAGCCAGGGAGCCTTGGTCTCGTCGTCTCGGGACCGCTTCCAACCCTGGTTCTCCTTGTCCGCGACCTGCCGGTACGTGAGGCTCACGACCCGTTTGTCGGGTAGGTCCTTGATCGAATCATAGGGTTTGGCCACGTTGAAGCCCCGGCCGTAAAGAGGCAGGCCCAGGGCGAGCCGGTCGGCGGGAATCCCGCGCTCGTCGAGCAGGTAGCTCATCGTCGTCTCGATCGACTGCGGCGACTTCTTCGAGGGGAACAGGGGCGAATTGTGGCCCGCGTTCGAAGACCATGCGCCGGCGTAGTCGTAGGTCATGACGTTGACCCAGTCCATGTTTTCGAGCAGGAAGTCCTTCTTGAGCCAGGAGAGCGTCCCCTTGTTCGCCGCCGCGGCCATCGTCAGGTTCATCGACCGGTTCTTGGCCTTGCCGATCGCGTCGATCCGCCCCCGCAGGGTCCGCGTCAGCCGCTCGAAGCCCTCGACTTCCTTGGCGGTGTCGGGATACTCCCAGTCGAGGTCGAGGCCGTCGTAGTCGAACTCGTCGATCATCTTGACCACGCCGTCGACGTACCGCGCCTCGGCCTCTGGATTGGAGACGATCTCCGCGAACTGCTTGTCCCAGCCCCAACCCCCCAGGGAGATCAGGACTTTCACGCCGGCCCTGTGCGCCTGCGTGGTCAGTTCACGACTGGGCGCGCCGCGGCCCTTGTTGATCACGCCGTCGGGACCGGCCGTGACGAACGCATGGCATAAATGCGTATACAAGGAATAATTCACGTCGCGCGGCGCCCCGTACAGGTAGCCCACGAAGACCTTGTCCTTCTTGCCGTCGATCTCGGCCGCGAAGGCCGGCGCATGAAGACCGGCCAAAATCAAAACCACGAGGGCGCTGGTTCGCATGGCGTGACTCCTCGAAAGCGAATGGGCGAAGCGGCATTTCCCGACTCGGTCGAACCGAGTATAAGCCCCCGCCGCCCCAGGCGACAGTTGGGAGACAGCCGCCGGCCGGCGATCGGACTCCGCGACCGCGGCCGTGGGTGGTTGGAGCGTTTTGCTTCCGGATTGCGAACGGGGCGAGCCGGATTCCCCTCTCCCGCCGGGAGCGGGTGGCCGGAACGGCCGGGTGAGGGTCGCGACGCTTCGAGGGACGTATCGCGACCAGGCGGTCTCGCCCCGCCGAGATCCTTGGTCGATCCGTCGACCCGCATCCGGCCTTCGGCCGCCTTCTCCCGGCGGGAGAAGGCATGCTTGCGTCAGCCGATTTTGATGGCGATGCTCGATCCGAATGCAAACCGCTCTAGTTCGCCGTTTCGCCCGAACATAGCGGTTTAGACCGATCGCCTCGCTTCGATATGCTCAACAACTCGGCGATCGTCGAGGCGCCCAGCGCCTTTTCCACCATCGCCGCCGTCTCGTCCAACCGAGCGTGCAGCGGGCAGAGCGATTTATGATCCGGTATGCCCAGGGGGCAATGCTCGATCCGCCGCACGGGGTCGACCGCCTGAACCACGGCGAGCACCGTCAATTCCCCGGGGGGCACGGCCAGAGTGAATCCGCCGTGGAGGCCCCTCCTCGCGCGCACGATCCGAGAACGGCCGAGCGTCTGCATCACCTTGGACAGATAGCCGGCCGGCACGCGGGTCACCTCGGCGATTTGCTGCGTCGTTTGCGGAGCGTCGCTCTTGTCGGCCAGGAACACGATGGCGCGCAACGCGTATTCGGCGGTCTGTGAAATCATCAGCAACTCAGGGTGCCAGAGCGGTTTGCTTTTGGGTTGCCTACAGTAATCAAAGTGGGCCGTTGCGAGCAT
>CALCIC010000630.1 GCA_937907405.1 uncultured Isosphaeraceae bacterium
GTGATCGGCTCGAAGTCGGTGGAGGACCTTCAAGCGGGGACGACTCCGGCTGTCCGCGATAGGCTTCAGGATATCCGAAGCTCGCACCCCAGAGGAAGATGAATGGCGGCCGCGGCGCAAGACCACGAGGCCGCATGTCGCCTGATTCTTCGCTCGATCCGGCGGTTCAAAGCCCGACGTCGTTACGGACGCGTCGGGCCGGCGCCCCGATTCGCGGCCTCGGCCGTGTTGGTCGGGTCGGCGCCTTCCCAGGTCACGTCTCCGGACGGCCCGTAGATCGCGGGCACCAGGGGAGCGTTCGCCATGCGAAGCCAGGCCTGCACCTGCGTACGATGATGGCACGTATGGAGGACGCGCCGCCAGAACGTCCAGATCCGCTGTCTCGCCAATCCCTCGAAGAACGGGCGCTCCTCCAGCCACCACTCGGCCCCGGCCTCGGCGAGACGAGGCAGTCTGGCCTTCGCGAGCCCAAGGTAGCGATCGATGTAGACCGCGATGGTCGAGGGCTCGCCGTGGGGCGGCGATTGATCCGCCGGAGGCTCGTCGATCCCCACGAACTCGGCGAAAAACCGCCGCTCCGAAAGGATCTGGTGGACCACGATCGTCCGGATCGTGTTGGTCCTCTCGTGCGGTTTGAAGTCGAGCAGGTCGTCGGTCACCGCCCGCCACATGCTGATGGTCTTGTTCGTCTCGCTGGCGTAAGTCGTGACCAGGTGCTGGAAGACGGGATCGGTCGCGACCGGCACGTCCCGATCGGGGATCGCCACGAACTCGTATCGCACTCGTCCACTCCCTTCATCCTACGTTGCGAATCACCCGCGATCGTCTCGCGACGCGCCGCCCACGACCGCCGGCGCGGGTCGCCAGCGGTCGAGCGCGGGGTCGGTGAGGATCGGATGGATCGATGTGACGCCGCCGATCATCGGCGTGTCGGAGCCGTAAACCACCCGGGAGATCCGAAGTTGTCGGATGACGTATGAGCACATGAAACAAGGCTCGGCGGAGGAGTAGAGGACGGCGCCGGCGAGGTCCTTGCGCCCCAGGCGGTCGAGGGCCGCCTGGCAGGCGAGCACCTCGGCGTGACCGGTGGCGGACGTACCCGCCGGAAGGGCTTCACCGGCCTCGCCGACGATCCGCCCGTCCAGGACGACGACGCTGCCCACCGGCGTGTTGCCCTCGCTCGCGGCGAAGGCCGCCAACTCCAGACACCGGGCCATGAAACCGTTGCGTTCGGTCATCGTCCGATCCCAATCGGCGCGGCGGGCTTGATCGGCCGACCCAACCCAGCCCCGAGCCCGCCCTCCCGAACCCGGCCGCGACTCTTGAATGCGACTAACGAGGGTGGAAGTCGCCGTTCACGCCCCGGGCGTCTTGCCTCGGGCCGTCGCATCGAGCGATGAAAGCCTTCTCTCATCGGGCCAGGACGGATTCGTTGACGTCGTCGTAATTCGTTATGGTTGAATCTTTCGCTCGAATGACCGGGCTGGGACTCGAACCCAGGACCAACGGATTAACATACCTCATCGGCTTTCACCGACCAACCGATCCGGGTGGATCGGCGTTGAAAGTCTGGACTATCTCTTCGCCGTCGCAGGCGTGCCGCGTCTAGTCTCTGAGGCTGGGGCCGATGAAACCATCGGTCCCTTGCCTGCTGATCACCCAATCCCCTCGGCTTTTCAAACCGTCACGATCGCCGTCGCCGGCCTCGTTGTGGTGCAAGGGGCTCTCAGGGCGTTCCAGCATACTGCGGCATCCACTCGCGCGGTTCGGTTTCTTCCCGCGCGAGGCTCCTAAATCTGCAGCGCAAGCTGCAACTTGAAGTCCGTTGCTCTACCGACTGAGCTACCCGGTCGCAAAATGTCAAAGACACGATCACAGTACGCTTTTCAGCCCTGCGAGTCCAGCCCTCGTCCGCCGACGGACGCCTTGTCCTGGTCGAGAGTAGCGACGACCAGAGAAACCCCGTAGGCTGGATCGAAGTCGATCGTCGGCTCGACGGGGTTCAATCAGCTGGAGCGAAGAGGCGTTGGCGATGGCATCGACGACTGACGATCCGATCAAGTTCCGCTGCTACAAATGCAACAAGCTGCTCGGCGTCCCGAACCGCAAGGTGGGCTCGATCGTGTCGTGCCCCCAGTGCCGTGCCGAGCTGCGGGTTCCTCGGCTCGAGGCGGCCGTCGAACCGTCGGTCCCGGGCGCGGCGGCCGAGGTCGCCGTCGATCCGTCGCCGTCGTCGTCGCCGTCCTTCGAGGGCGTCACGATCCCCGCCGACCTCTCGTCCGAACTCTCGGAGGCCGCCCCGGCCGTCGACGATCCGCTGCTGGTCGCGATCCAGGTCGAGCCGCCGACGCTCCGCCGCGATCCCGCGGCGACGGAGCGTCGGCCGCAAGACGTCGTGCTCTCGCCGATCATCGTCCTGGCCTGGTCGCTCCTGGTCCTCATGGCCGTTCCGCTGGCCTTCATCGCCGGCCTCCTGACCGGCCATTTCGTCTGGAAGTAGCGCGTCGATGCGATCACGCGTCGGCCTTCACGCGTCTTGGATCTGGACGGGCGCTCTGCTACGATTGAGGGTCGCGATTCGACCCTCCCGCCCCCAGTCAGACCGAGGACGAGCCCAATGCGTTCCGACGAGATCAAGCAAGGCGATTCCCGCGCCGCCCACCGCAGCCTGTTGCGCGCGACGGGCGTTCGGGAGGACGACTGGGGCAAGCCGTTCATCGCGATCTGCAACAGCCACGTCGACATCATCCCGGGGCACGTCCACCTTCAGGTGGTCGGCAACTACGTCAAGGAATGCGTCCGGGCCGCCGGCGGCGTGCCGTTCCTATTCAACACGATCGGCGTCGACGACGGCATCGCGATGGGCCACACCGGCATGAAGTACTCGCTGCCGTCGCGCGAGCTGATCGCCGACAGCGTCGAGACGATGATCAACGCGCACATGTTCGACGGCATGATCTGCATCCCCAACTGCGACAAGATCGTCCCCGGGATGTTCATGGGCGCGATGCGGGTGAACGTGCCGACGGTCTTCGTCTCGGGCGGACCGATGGAGGCCGGCAAGACCGCCGACGGCAAGACGGTCGACCTGATCGACGCCTTCGTCGGCGGCGTCCAGAAGTCGCGCGGCGAGATCACCGCCGAGGAGCTGGACGCGATCGAAAAGATCGCCTGCCCCACCTGCGGCAGTTGCTCGGGCATGTTCACCGCCAACAGCATGAACTGCCTGGCCGAGGCGCTCGGCATGGCCTTGCCCGGCAACGGCACCATCCTGGCGACCTCCGCCGACCGCAAACTCCTCTACGAGAAGGCCGCCAATCGGATCGTCGAGATGGCCCGCGAATTCAGCAAGGTCGGCGCGGGGCGCGGCCTCCTGCCTCGCGAGATCGCCACGGCGGGGGCGTTCGACAACGCCATGATCCTCGACATGGCGATGGGGGGAAGCACCAACACCGTGCTCCACATCCTGGCCATCGCCCACGAGGCCGGCGTGCCGTTCTCGCTCGACCGGATCGACGAGCTGAGCAAGAAGACCCCCAACATCTGCAAGGTCAGCCCGTCCAGCAGCTACCACATCGAGGACGTCGCGCGGGCCGGCGGCATCCACGCGATCCTCGGCGAGATCGCGCGGGGCAAGCCCGAGCTGCTCGACCTGTCCTGCTCGACCGTCACCGGCAAGACCCTGGGGGAGAACATCGCCGAGTTCGACGTCCGAAGCCCGGCCTCAACCCAGGCGGCCGAGCTTTTGACCCGGGTCCGCCCCGGCGGCGAGCGGACCTCGCAGGCCTGGACCGTCGCGTCCGTCGGCGCGGGGCGGTCGCAGACGGCCGGCCTGGCGGTCCTGGAATCGGAAGGGGAGTCGGAATCGCCCGCCGACGGCGCGGCGGCGCCCCCCGCGAACGGACGCGGCGACGACGGATCGGACGGATTTGATCCGTTCGACGTCATCCGGACGGTCGAGAACGCCTACTCGCAGACCGGCGGGCTGACGATGCTCAAGGGCAACCTCGCCCCCAAGGGAGCGGTGGTCAAGACGGCCGGCGTCGACCCCAAGATGATGGTCTTCTCCGGCCCGGCCGTGATCTTCGAGAGCGAGATCGACGCCTACAACGGCATCGTCTTCGGCAAGGTCAAGGCCGGCGACGTGGTGGTGATCCGCTACGAAGGCCCGCGCGGCGGCCCCGGCATGCAGGAGATGCTCGCCCCCACGACGGCGATCAAGGGGGTCGGCCTGGGCGACAAGTGCGCCCTGATCACCGACGGTCGGTTCTCCGGCGGCACCGCCGGCGCGTCGATCGGCCACGTCAGCCCCGAAGCGGCCGTCGGCGGCCCGATCGGCCTGCTGCAAGACGGCGACGTCGTCGAGATCGACATCCCCGGCGGCAAGCTCGCCGTCCGCCTCTCCGACGCCGAACTCGCAGCCCGCCGCGCCGCCTGGAAGCCCCGACCCCCCGTCTTCAAGACCGGCTGGCTCGCCCGCTACCAGCACATGGCCACCAGCGCCGACACCGGCGCCATCCTGAGCTGGGAGCATTGCCACTGAGCCGAACGGAATAAGCCGGCGGGCTTGATCATGACGCTCAACGACCGCCGGCCTTCTTCCCTTTGCGTTTCTTGTCCTGCCGTCGGGCCGACTTCCGCTCGGGCCGGTAGCCCTGGTTCGGAAGGCCCCGCTCGCCGGCGGGCTCGCCCTTGGCGGGGTTGGCGATGGAGTGGTAGTGGTCGCCTTCGGACGTCGCGTTCGCCTGTCGTCTTCGCGCGTCGAGGGCCTGCCTGGGGGGCTGCGCGGGGATCAGGGCGTCGCAGCCCGAGCCGATCAGGTCTTGCCGGCCGGCGGCCATGAGGGCCTTGCGGACCTCGAAGTAGTTCTCGGGGCGGAAGTACTGGAGAAGCGCCCGCTGGAGCTTGCGGTCGCGGAGGTGCTGGGCGACGTAGACTTCTTCGCCGCTGAACGGGTCGAGGCCCGTGTAATACATGCAGGTGGCGATGTCGAACGGCGCGGGGATGAAGTCCTGGACCTGGTCGGGCTTGTAGCCGTTGCGTTTGAGGAACAGGGCAAGGTCGATCATCGCGTTGAGGTCGCTGCCGGGGTGCGAGGCGATGTAATAGGGCACCAGGAACTGCTTCTTGCCGGCCCGGGCGCTGGCCGCCTGAAACGCCTCGGCGAAGCCGTCGTAGTCGGCCGAGTTCGGCTTCTTCATCAGCTTCAGGACGTTGGGGTCGGTGTGCTCGGGCGCGACCTTCAGGTGGCCGCCGACGTGGTGCCGAGCCAGCTCTTCCAGGTACTCAAGCGACTTCTGGGCCAGGTCCATCCGGATGCCCGACGCCACGAACACCTTGTCGATTCCGGGCACCTGGCGGCTCTCGCGCATCACCTCGATCAGCGGGCCGTGGTCGGTCCCCAGCAGCTTGCAGACCGTCGGATGCACGCACGACAGCCGCTTGCATTTGGCCTCGACCTCCGGCTTCGTGCAGCGCATCTCGTACATGTTGGCCGTCGGGCCGCCGACGTCCGAGACCACGCCGGAGAACTTGGGGTCGCGGCCCATCTGCCTCAACTCGGTCAGGATCGATTCCTTCGACCGCGACTGGATGATCCGCCCCTGGTGCGCCGTGATCGAGCAAAACGTGCAGCCGCCGAAGCAGCCGCGCATGATCGTCACCGAGTCCTTGACGACCTCGTAGGCCGGGATCTTCGCCCCCTTGTACATCGGATGGGGACGCCGGGTGTACGACAGTCCGTAGACGCGGTCCATGTCCTCCTGGCTGATCGGCAAGGGGGGCGGGTTGCAGACGACGGCCTGGCGGTCGTGGTACTGCACCAGCGTCTTGGCGTTGAGGGGGTTGGTCTCGTGGTGGATCGTCCGGGTCGCCAGGGCGAATTTCTTCTTGTCGGTCTTCACTTCTTCATACGTCGGCAGCCGGAGCGCGGCTTCCGGCGGCGTCTCGCTCGCGCCCATCGCGTAGGCGACGCCGCGCATGTCGCGGAGGTCCTTGACCGTCTCGCCGGCCGCGAGCCGTCGGGCGATCTCGACGATCTGGTGCTCCCCCATGCCGTAGACGACGAGGTCGGCCTTGGCGTCGAGCACGATCGACTTCTTGACGGTGTCGCTCCAGTAGTCGTAGTGGGCGAGGCGGCGGAGCGAGGCCTCGACGCCGCCGGCGATGATCGGCACGCCGGGAAACGCCTCGCGGGCGCGGTGCGAGTAGGGGATGCTCGCGCGGTCGGGGCGGAGGCCGATCTTGCCGCCGGGGCTGTAGGCGTCGTCGTTGCGAACCTTCTTGTTCGCCGTGTAATGGTTGATCATGCTGTCCATGTTGCCGGCGCTGACGCCGAAGAACAGCCGGGGGCGGCCGAACTGCCGCCAGGGGTCGGCGCTCCGCCAATCGGGCTGACTGAGGATCGCCACCCGAAAACCAGCCGCCTCCAGCACGCGCCCCAGAATCCCCATCGCGAACGCCGGGTGGTCGACGTACGCGTCGCCCGTGACGAACACCACGTCCACGTAGTCCCACCCGCGCGCGTCCATCTCGGCCCGCGACGCCGGCAGGTGCGGGAGCGTAAGCGGAACGAGCGGCAACACCGGCAGTTGCGTCGGCGCCGTGTTCGGGTCCGCATTCCGGACGGAGCAGGGGGGGGCGGCGGTCGCCTCGGAATTCATCATTCTCAAATCGGCCAATTCAGTGAGCCTACGAATCGGGTCCAGGAAGTCTTACCATTATGTTCCAGGGGTCAAGCCACACACAAGGCGCGGCGAAGGGCGTCGACCGCGACCAGACCGACTTCAATCGTTGGGCCCGGTTCGACACCACCGCGCGGCGAGCCTCGGCGCGAGCACGAGAAGTCCCATCCGCGCCGCCAGCCGGGGATCGGCCAGGCTCGCCGCGACGAGCGACGGCGCGAGTCGGATCGATCGCCCGAGCGCCTCGCGGGCCAGGTCGATCCGGCCGGCGTGCAAGGCGTCGTAGGCCCGATTGAGATAGGCGCGGCCGAGCTTGCGACGGCAGGCTCGCTGATCGAGCGCCGGAAACCTGGCCAGCATCCGTTCGGATTCCTCCAGGTCGTCGAGCGTCGCCTTGAAGCGGTGCGTTTCGCTCGCGGCGTGCCAACGCACCGAGCCCGTGGGCGGACCGCCTCGCCATGCCACCCCGAATCGCTCGGCGACGCGGATCCAGAAATCCCAGTCGACCACGTAGCGGAGGGCCGGGTCGAAACCCCCGACGATCCCGTGCGCCCGCTTGCTCGTCGTCACGGCCGAACACCGCAGGATGTTCCCTTGAGCAAGGAATGCGACGAACTCTCCCGGAGCATGGTCGATCGTCAGCCTGGAATCGACCCCGACCGAACCAGGAAGACCTCCGGGGTCGACCACGTC
>CALCIC010000631.1 GCA_937907405.1 uncultured Isosphaeraceae bacterium
GAACGGTCGAGTCCCGGCGGCGAACTGCGCAACCCATCGGTAAACCGCTCTAGAATGCGTTTCCGCCGATCGCTTCGCCCCCCGAGCGCGTCCCCAGGGCCCTCCAGAGAGCCAGGTCGACGCCGTCTCGGACGAAGTGGACGGCCCCATCCATCGCCAGCGTCTGCACGCCTCCACCGTGCCGGCTCCGGGCCGACGCCGACACGTAATTGACGAACGTATCATCCAGCCTGGGGACGTGGACGTCGAGGGTGCAATCCGACGCGCGGGCGTTGGGCGCCGCGACGTGATTGTACCAGGCGTTGGGGAAGTAGGACCCGCTCCAGGACGCGCCGAATTCCGCATAAAACTTCGTGGGTTCGCCGGTGAGCGATCCGCAGACCCGAACCACGTCGGCGGCGGTCTGGGGCTTGTACAGGTTGATGACCCCCGCGAACCAGAAGTCGCGCGTCCGGTCGAATCGCGTCGAAAAGCTGCCGAAGGTCCGCTCGCCCAGGCCGACGGTCTGACTCAAGCCGTCGCCGAAATCGCGGGCCGAGAGCCGAGCCACCAGCTCGAACGCCGCGGGCTGGTGGATGTAGTCCGCATCGCGCGCCGGCTCGGGAAGGCCGTCGAGTCCGCCGGTGTGCGACATGCTGACCTGGGGACAACCGACGTTGAGCCGGTACGAGTTCGGCCCGAATTCGGAATTCGGCCGGCCGTCCGACGGACACAGATAGGTCTCGACCACGACCCGCCGCGCGGTCAGGTTCTGCGGGCTGTTCAGGGTGTGATACGGCGTCACGTGGGCGTTCAACGCGTTGAACAGGCTGGTCTGTTCGAGGAACGGGAGCAGCGCGAAGAACGCCGAGGGCTCGATCCCCGCCCCGTAATTCGGCGACGAGGGCCTGGCCCGAGGCATCATCGCCGACGGAAAGACGCCTCGTTGCGCGTGGTGCGCCGCCAGGGCCGTGCCAAGTTGCCTGAGATGGTTCGCGCACCGCGCCCTTCGGCCCGACTCCCGCGCGTACTGAACGGCGGGCAGAGTCACCGCGATCAGCAAGCCAATGATCGAGACGACGACCAGAAGCTCGATCAGCGTGAAGCCACGTCGGCTGAGGCGGATACGCTCCTCATTTTGTTTCATGACACCACCACCGACCACGGGACCGAAACCGGATCCGTGTCCTTGAGATCCGTATCGACCCGGATCAATAACCGGTGAATGCCTCGCTCGGTCGGGACCGTCCAACGGACTGTGTTCTTATGTTCATGAACCGGCTCGCTCGACACGGCGTCGGTCTCGGGCTTTCCACCCGCTCCATCGAAAGTAACGCCTCGAATCCGGAGTCGCTCGCCTTCCAGGTCGACCTCCCCAGGAGAAACCACAAGCTTGGGAAGGCCGTGTTTCTCGGACGAACCCGAGCAGCCGATGAGGAACGCGGACGACAGGACTGTCAGTTCACGAGCGAGATGAGCGACGCGCACGACGCACCCCCAGTCCGATCGCCGATGAAAGGAGGGCCGCGGAACCGAGATACGCCGCCCAGGCCAGGCGGTCCGATCCCACATCGATTTGCGACTCGGGCAGGAGTGGTTGATCCGAGATCAAGAGCGCCTTGCCGCTCCAGATCGTCTTCAAGGCGTCGAGAGAGACTGTGCTATTGGTGGGTGGGTCCGCGATCAAGGCCGAATCGTCCTGGACCTCGTAGATGTTGACGAAGTGGCCGCGGTCCATGAGTGCGATACATGCGAACCGGCCGGGACGCGCGCGAAGCCGGGCCGGCGTGGTCTCGACCCCGGCGGTGTGCGCGCCGTACGACTTCGCGGCCTCCGCCAG
>CALCIC010000632.1 GCA_937907405.1 uncultured Isosphaeraceae bacterium
AAGCTCCGCAAACCGTCGCGTCGACCTTCTTTCCCTCCCCCTCATAGTGTCAATCGCAGCTTCAGCCGAGGGCCTGTCCCGGCGGAGGGAAACCAGGTCGACGGCGGTTTCTGGGCGATCGAAGCCAATCGGCCGGGCAAGTATCGGGGCCGGGCGATTGCCGGGTCGCCGGTCGGAATCCGGCGCGAACGAAGCCAACCGCGCGCCGGGGTGGGTGAAACGCCCGGCACGGTACGGCGCGCGAGTTGCCGGTTTGAGAGCTGGACCGGCATGTGGTAGCCTGTGCGGAGCAACCCACGGCATGCCATGCCTTCGCAGTGATCGACGGCGTCCGGACCGAATCGGCGAACCGCGTCGAGCCGACCGCATGCCACTGCATCGAAAAGACCCACAGGAGCAAACTCAATGGCTGAATACACCCTGCCCCCGCTGCCTTACGATTTCGGCGCCCTTGAGCCGCACATCGACGCCAAGACGATGGAGATCCACCACGACAAGCACCACGCGGCCTACGTCAACAACCTGAACGCCGCGCTCAAGGATCACCCCGATCATCAGGGCAAGACGATCGAGGCCCTGCTCGCCGACCTCAACGCGTTGCCGGAAGCGATTCGCACGGCGGTTCGCAACAACGGAGGCGGCCACGCCAACCACTCGTTCTTCTGGCAGATCATCGGCCCCGGCGGCGGCGGCGAGCCCAAGGGCGCGCTGGCGGAGGCGATCACCGCGCAACTGGGGGGCTTCCCGGCGTTCAAGGAAGCGTTCGCCAAGGCGGCTGCGACCCGGTTCGGCTCGGGATGGGCCTGGCTGACCTGTAGCAAGGACGGCAAGCTGGCCGTCACGTCGACCGCGAACCAGGACAGCCCGCTCATGGAAGGCCTGACGCCGATCCTCGGCCTCGACGTCTGGGAGCACGCCTACTACTTGAAATACCAGAACCGCCGGCCGGACTACATTTCAGCTTTCTGGAACGTGATCAACTGGGACGAGGTCGGCCGTCGTTGCAGCACCACCAAGTAACCGCCGATGCCTCTTGACCATCGCGTCGAGATGGCTATGATCCGAACGCCCCGGGGCGAGAACCCTGGGGCGTCCGGTTCTCCGGTCGGCTCCGACGTGCTTCTCTGCTCGCTCGTCGGACGCCTGGGGAGACCTCGGCGTTCGCCGTCCCCCTCGTGTTAGGCCGGCGTTCCCGATCGATCCGGAAAGCGCCAGGGATCACGAGCAGGTGAGAGGCAAACGCCGATGGATCGGCCCAGTTTCCGTCTCCTATCGTCGTCAGTTCTGATGTCCACCGGGTTGCTGGCGACGGTCGCGCTTTCCTCGGGGTGCCGCAGCACGCGGAGCGAGGTCCCGCCGGGCAAGCCGTACGCGCGAACCGGCGAGCAGCCTCCGTCCGTCGGGTTCAGCGCCGAGCCGCATCCGGCCAACGCGGGGGGCATGAATCCCGTGGCCAACATCGGGCCGGGAGGGATGGTCGACGACCGGCTGGCGGGGAGCGCCAGCGGCCAGACGGCCGAACCGCTGTACGGCACGCCGACCCCGGGCAGCAAGGGGGTTGAACTGCCCACGGCGAACCGCTACGGCCCACCGGGAACCTCGGGCGTCGATCCCGCGGGGGGCGCGGGGTCGGCGGAGATCGCCCGGTCGCTCATGGATACGGGACAGTCGGTCTCCAAGTCCCTCGCCAACGATCCGAGTCTTAAAAAAGCGTCCGAACTGTCGTCTGAATAAGCAACGGACGGGTCGCTCGGGGAGAAGTGGGTCCACCGACCTCGGGCGTCGCACAGGAAAGCCGATTGCGCCATGTCCGCCGGACTTCAGGTCGTATTCGAGGACGAGCACTGTCTGGCCGTGGTCAAGCCGGCCGGGCAGTTCACGCAAGGGGACTGGGCGCCGCCGGGCGAGACGACCCTTGAGCAAGACGTGCGACGTCGGCTCAATCCCGATGCGCCCGAGTCGGCCTACGTCGGAATCGTCCACCGGCTGGACCGTCCCGTCTCGGGGGTCTTGATCTGGGCGAAGAACCCCAAGGCCGCGCGAAGGCTGGCGACCCAGTTCGAGAAGCGGCAGACGATCAAGGAATACTGGGCGATCGTCGAAGGCGTCGGGGACTCGCCCTCGACTCGTTCCGCCGGGTCGGGGTCGGCGATCTTTCCCTCTCCCGAGGAGGTTTGGGAGGACTGGCTGCTTCCGGCCGATTCGTCGGGGGTCGTCCGTTCGGCGAGGGAGGGGGACCGCGGGGCGCGCCGGGCGGTCACGCGGGTCCTCCGCGACGAGGCTGAGCGCATCCCCGAAGGCTGCCTCTGGCTGCGGCTCTGGCCCGAGACCGGTAGAACCCACCAGTTGCGAGTGCAATCGGCCTCGCGGGGCATGCCGATTTTGGGCGATGCGACGTACGGTTCGCGGCGGGTGTTCGTGGGGGGCGTCGCGCTTCACGCCCGGGCGTTGCAGGTGCGGCATCCCACGCTGTCGACCCGCTTGGTCCTGGCGGCTCCGCTGCCGCAATCGTGGGAGGAGCAGGGGGTCGTGATCCCCGGCTCCCAGGTCTCGTCAAGGTAGGAAGGAATCATGCTCATTCGGCGCCGATGCCGACGATTTTGAGCTTGAGAGTCCCTCGGGGGATGGGGACCTCGACCTCGTCGCCGATCTTCTTGCCGACGAGCCCTTGGCCGATCGGGCTGGTGAGGAGGATTCGATTGTTGTCGTAGTCTTCCTCGCCGGGGCCCACCAGCACGAAGTCTTCCTCTTCCTCCATGTCGACGTCGAGGACGCGGACCTTGGAGCCGAAGACCACGCGGTCCGTGGGGAGGGTGGTGCGATCGACGATATAGGCCCGGTGGAGCTTGTCTTGCAGGTCGTTGATCCGCGCCTGGAGCATCCCCTGCGCTTCCACGGCGGCGTCGAACTCGGCGTTCTCCGAGAGGTCGCCGAAATCGCGAGCCGTGGCGATCGCTTCGGCGATCCGTGTCATGTCCTCGTTCTTCATCTTGTCGAGTTGGGCCTTGAGCTTCTCGTACCCTTCCTTCGACATCGGTATACGGTCTGTGGACATGCCGATCTGCTCCCCCACCTCGTCAACGGGTGCGAAACGTAACCGATCGAATCGCCGCGACGGCGACCTCGTACAACAGGGCTGACCAATGCTCGAGGGGAAGGACGCGCTCTGATCGAAGGCGATCGGCGAGCGTGGTTCCGTCAATGGACCGCGCGTGATGGACTTCCATCCGCCCGCGACCCCTCGACGCCGAAGATGTTCAGGACGAACGCGGTCGCGGCCAACGGCTCCTGGTCTCGCCCCGAAAATACGTTTCGAGGCCAAAAAAAATGAGACGTCCGGCGGGCCCCTGCCACGACCGGTTGCGTCTTGCTGCAATCAAGCCTAGTAACCCCGGAATGGCGATGCAAGCCCAACCCGCAAGAACTTCAAGATGCGTCGCACGCATGCGCTCGCCCCGGCGGCTCGGCTCGCGCCGGCCGCCGGATCACGACTTCGTGGTTGGGAACGGAATCACTCGTGCCGAAGCGCTTCGATCGGGTCCATGAGCGCCGCCCGGCGCGCCGGGTAAAGGCCGAAGAGGATGCCGATCGCGACCGAGATGCTGAACGCCAGCATGACCGAGCTGCCGGTGACGAACGCCTTCTGGTCGGGGATGAAGTAGACGATGATCTGGGGAATCGCGATCCCCATCGACACCCCCAGCAGGCCGCCGACCCCCGACAAGACCACGGTCTCGATCAAGAACTGCTGGGTGATGTCCTTGCGCTTGGCGCCCAGGGCCCGCCGAATTCCGATCTCTCGGGTCCGTTCGGTGACGGTCGCCAGCATGATGTTCATGATGCCGATGCCGCCGACCAGCAGCGAGATGGCGGCGATCGTGCCGAGGATGATGCTGAACTGCCGGGCCGTCTTCTGGGCGGCGAGCAACAGGTCGTACGGCACCGTCATCTCGACGTCTTTCTTGGGGTGGAACCGCTCGTAGGCCGCCTTGATGATCGGCACCGTGGGCTGGACCTGGTCGATGTCGCTGACCTGGAGCGT
>CALCIC010000633.1 GCA_937907405.1 uncultured Isosphaeraceae bacterium
AACCCGCCGCAACCGCCAGCGCGCCCGCCGTCGCGGCGCAGACCTCGACCGCCAGCACCAGCGACAAATCCGCCCACCAGCCGGCGATCATCAGGAACGGCAGGCTGGCGAGGCCCAACGACAGCGAAGGCAGCAGCCGGCCCAGCAGCTTGGTCGCGGCCAGTTCGATCCGCGTCAACCGCGTCAGCAAGAGCAGCGAGAGCGTGTCCTTCTCGCGCTCTTCGGCGATGCTCACTCCGGCCGAAACGGCGGCGTGGGGCGTGAGGAACAGGATCACGACCCCGATCGCCGCCGCGAAGACCCACGCTGAGTACGTCGGCACGTCCTCCGTTGAGAACCCGTCGGGCATGCCGTGGAGTACGTTCCGCCATTCGATGACGTACGCGGGCGCGACGACGCAGGCGGCCGCCAGCAGCCCCAGCACCAAACGGGCGCCGAACCGGCCCCGGCCGCTGGTCGCGGCCTTCATCTCGCGGCGCAGGATCGGTCCTGGAAGCACGTTCCGTCCTCAATTCGCGATGGCCGCCGATCGTCCCTCAACCCATCAAGAGAACGTAACCGTTTCCGGCGGGGGGTTCCACATGGTCGCTCGCCCTCCCGCGACGAAGCTTCTGGCCGTCGGCCCGGGGCGGCGGTACGATGGTCGCGGAGGAAACCAATCATGAAAATCGCAACGCCCATCCTTTTGGTCCTGACGATCTCGATCGGCTGCGGCGCGAGTGCCGAAGAACCCTCGTTCAGCCGGGGGCTGCCGACCTCGCCCGACTTCTTCCCGATCGCGGTCTGGCTCCAGAACCCGTCAAACGCACAGAAATATAAGGACGTCGGAATCAACGTGTACGTCGGCCTCTGGCGGGGGCCGACGGCCGAGCAACTCGACGCGCTCGACGCGGCGGGTATGCGGTTGTTCGCCGGGCAGAACAAGGCGGCGCTCGGATTCAAGGACCGGCCGACCATCGTCGGCTGGCTTCAGGACGACGAGCCCGACAACGCTCAGGCGCGCAAGGGGGCCGAGGGCTACGGCCCGCCGGTCACGCCCGAGGCCGTCGTCAAGCGGTACCACGAGATCCAGCAGGCCGACCCGACCCGCCCGGTGATGCTCAACCTGGGGCAGGCTGTGGCTGGGGACGGTTGGTAGGGCCGAGGGACGCGGACGAACCATCCCGAGGACTACCCCGAATACGTCAAGGGGGGCGACGTCGTCTCGTTCGACATTTACCCCGCCTGCTCGACCGACAAGGCGGTCGCCGGCAAGCTCGAATACGTGCCGAAGGGGGTCGAACGCCTCAAGAAGTGGACCGAGGGCCGCAAGCCGGTCTGGTGCTGCATCGAGACCACGTTCATCAACAACCCCAAGCGCAAGGCGACCCCCGACGAGGTCCGCGCCGAGGTCTGGATGGCCCTGATCCACGGCGCGGACGGCATCCTCTACTTCGCCCACCAGTTCAAGCCCACGTTCATCGAGGCCGGCTTGCTCGCCGACGACGCGATCGCGCGCGAGGTCGCCGCGATCAACCGCCGGATCACCAGCCTCGCCCCGGTCCTGAACTCGCCCGACGTGGCCGACGGCGCGACCGTGACGTCCTCGAATCAGGACGTGCCGATCGCGTTCGTCGTCAAGCGTTACGACGGCGCCTCGTACCTGTTCGCGGTCTCGATGCGCGACGGTGAGACGACCGCGACGTTCCAGCTTTCCAATCGGGCCGACGCGAAGGTCGAGGTCCTCGACGAGGACCGCGCCCTCGACGCCAAGGCCGGCGCCTGGACTGACCGCTTCGTCGGCTACCAGGCGCACCTGTATCGGATCAAGTAGCGGCGCCGGGCGGGGCGTCGCTCCGGCGGTCACTCCAGGCAATGGGTGCCGTGGGTGATCGCGCCCCCGGCGCGCAATGCGGCGGCGACCATGACGGTCTCGGCGAGTTCGGCCTCGGTGCAGCCGGCGGCCTTGGCCTTCTTGGTGTGGATCTCAATGCAGTAGGGGCATTGGGTGGTGAGCGCCACGGCGACGGCCATCAGCTCCTTGGTCCGCGCGGGGATCGCGCCGTCGGCCATCGCGGCCTTGTCGAAGGCCACGAAGCCTTCCCACGCGGCGGGGGCCAGTCCGCCGAACTTCTTGAGCTTCTTGACGTTGTTCATGTCGTACATCGGGGAGCCTCCGGATGGGCTGACGATCCGACGTTTCTGATTCTGAGCCCGCCATCGGCGACGCCGGGATTTTAATACCAGCCCGACGCGCAAGCGAGGGATCGACGTGCGTGGGTCGAGACGAACATTGCGACCCTCTCCGGGCGATCCCCTCGCTTGCACATCGGGCTGGTGTTTCTACCTCCCTGAATCCGTGTCGGGTCGTCAGCCGAATGGGATTGGGACTTGGACGAAGAGTAAGCCGTCAGCCTAGCACACCCAAGCCGCGCCGCACAGCAACCTCTTGATCGGCGAATTGCGGGGGCGTCCAATGGGCGGAGCGTGGGATGAGTCCGATCGGCTTCTTGATCGCGATGGATGGAAATCATGAAGATGTTGTGCGGCGTTGTTGCGGCGGCGATCGGGTGGGGCGGATTGGCATGGGCCGGCGAGCCGGGGGGCTCGGGTCTGCCGCGGAGCGCCCCGGAGGCGCAGGGGGTGTCGTCGGCCGGGGTGCTCGGGTTCGTCGAGAAGGCCGACGCGGCGATCGACGGATTGCACAGCTTCATGCTGGTCCGGCACGGCAAGGTCGTGGCCGAGGGCTGGTGGTCCCCCTACGACGCCGAGACGAGGCACCAGTTGTACTCGCTGAGCAAGAGCTTCACCTCGACGGCCGTCGGGATGGCGATCGCCGAGGGCAAGCTGAACGTCAACGCCCCGGTGCTCAAGTTCTTCCCCGACGACGCACCCGAGAACCCCAGCGACCACCTCAAGTCGATGCGCGTCAGCGACCTGCTGCGGATGTCGACCGGCCATCAGACCGAGCCGCCCCGAGCCGAGGGGGAGGTCTGGACCAAGGTCTTCCTGGG
>CALCIC010000634.1 GCA_937907405.1 uncultured Isosphaeraceae bacterium
GCCGACCGCCTGTTCCTCATCGGCGACGCGACCGGCTACGTCGAGCCGTTCACCGGCGAGGGCATGGGCTGGGCGCTCATGTCGGCCCGAGCCGTGGAGGACGTCGCCATGCGAGCGGTCGCGGGGTGGGACCCGGCGCTTGCGGCGTCCTGGTCGAGCGTGCATCACCGACTTCTGGCCGGCCGACGTCGGACCTGTCGCGCCGCGGCTCTCTTGCTTCGAAGCCCGCGCCTGGCCTCGGCGGCGTTCACGACGGCTTCACGTCTCCCCGGACTGACCGGGCGGATCATCGACCATCTCAACGACGCCGCGGCCCCTAAATTGGGAATCGAAACATGAGCACGACGACAAAGATAGTTGGGATCGGCGTCGCACTGCCGCCGCATCGAATCTTGCAGGGCGAGGCCGCGACGATCGCCAAGCGGTTTTCGTGCAAGACGCCCGCCCAAGAGCGATTGTTCGAGACGCTTTACCGCCGCGCGGGAGTCGAGGGTCGGAATTCGGTCGTCTTGCAGACGTCGGAAGGGCCGCTTGAAGGCCGGCAGGAATTCTACGGGGCCCAGGCCCCGACGACGCGCGACCGGATGCAGCGGTACGAGGAGTCGGCCGGCGCGTTGGCCGTGGCGGCGAGTCGAACCGCGCTGGACGAGGCGGGGACGACCCCGAACCGGATCACGCATCTGGTCACCGTTTCGTGCAGCGGCTTCTACGCTCCTGGATTCGACGTGGCGCTGATCAAGAGGCTGGGGCTTTCGCGCGGCGTGGCGCGGACGCACGTCGGGTTCATGGGATGCCAGGGGGCGCTGAACGGTCTCCGCGCGGCCCGGGCGTTCGTCGAAGCCGATCCTGATTCGGTCGTCCTGCTTTGCGCGTTGGAGTTGTGCAGCCTACACCATCAGTACGATTGGGACTCGGAATTGATCGTCGCCAACGCCCTTTTCGCCGACGGCGCCGGCGCGGTGGTGGTCGAAGCGGGCGCGGCCGACTCGACCTGGGCGTATCAGCTCGCGTCCTCGGGGTCGGCGCTGATCGACGATTCGGAAGATGCGATGTCGTGGCGGATCGGCGATCAGGGTTTCACGATGACCCTCTCGTCACGGGTGCCGGAGATCATCAACGGCCATCTTCGACCCTGGCTGGAGAGCTGGCTGCGGCCGCACGGCCTGGGCGTCGACGACGTCGGTTCGTGGGCCGTGCATCCCGGGGGCCCGCGGATCTTGTCGGCCTTCGAGGAAGCCACGGGCCTGGGGGCCCAGACGCTGGAGACCTCGCGTCGGGTGTTGGCCGACCACGGCAACATGTCGTCGCCGACGATCCTGTTCATCCTCGATCGAATGCGTCGCGAGGGGAACCCGAAGCCGGTTGTCGCGCTGGCGTTCGGCCCCGGGCTCAGCGTGGAGGCCGCGTTGCTTTTCTGAGCCTGTCGAGCAGCGCCCGCGCCTCGACATACCCGTGGGCAAGGGCTTCTTCGGCGATTGAAATCGCCTCGGCTTGATCGTCCCGAGCCAGGAGCGCGAGGGCCAGATTGTACTGGATTCGGCCCAGAGACGCGGCGTCCGCCGTCGTGCCCAACGCCCGTTTGAAATCCGCGACCGCCTCGTCGTAGCGCCGCGCCTCGTAAGAAAGAATCCCGCGGTTCAGGGCCGCGTCGGTGAGTTTGGGATCAAGCTCCAGCGCGCGGGAGTAGTCGCGGAACGCCGGGGAAGGGCGGCCCCGGGCCGACTCGGCGAGGGCGCGGTTGTAATAGCATTCGGCCGTCGTGGGCGCAAGCGCGATGCACGACCGGAA
Organism: uncultured Isosphaeraceae bacterium; assembly: GCA_937907405.1. Classification (GTDB taxonomy): domain Bacteria; phylum Planctomycetota; class Planctomycetia; order Isosphaerales; family Isosphaeraceae; genus Paludisphaera. The sequence goes on from CALCIC010000634.1 coordinate 1,789, forward strand.
TGCGGCGGCCGCCTCGTCGAATCGTTCCAGCCTGTAGGCGCAGAGACCTTCGTAGAAGTTGGACCAGAAGTCGTCGGGCTGAATCGCGACGGCGCGCTGGAATTCCGCCGCGGCTTGCTGGAACGAACCGGTGCGGAGGTACGACCGGCCGAGGTCGCAGTGCTCGCGGGCCGACTGCGGCGGTGGGTCGGACCGCCCGGGCGATTCCGGCCGTCCCACGGCGCGGTCGAGGTCGCGGCGCTGCTGGTTGAGCGTCAGGCTTGGGCCGCAGAGCGATTCGGCCTCGTCGAGGACCGCCAGGGCCCGTCGTCGCTCCTCGTCGGCGTGTTCCGGCGAGGCGAGTCGAACTCGCGCGTCGGACCAGATCAAGACGAGGTCGAGGAGATCGGCTCGAACGTCGCGCTCGAGACCAGGATCGAGGGGCGACGACGAGCCGCCGAGCAGGAACTCGCGACCTTCCCAGGCGGTCTGGACGTCGCGGCTGAATCGAAGGGCCTCGGCGCCGGCCGGTGGCGTGATGTAATGGCGGAACCGCACGATGTCGGCGAGTCGGTGCAGTTCGTCGACCTTCCGGCCGCGCAGCGCGCGCTGCCGCTCGTCGGTCAGTTCGCCCTTGAGGCGGTCGGCCCCGGGGGTCGAGGCGGCGCGACGCAAGCCGCGGTCGAGCACGCGGGCCGCGTCGGAGAAGCGGCGCTCCCTCTGAAGCTGAACGCCGTCTTTCAGATCGGCCTCGATCTCGGCGACGCGCTGATCGTAGAAAGCCCGGCCGATCAGAAGAGCAATCGCCACGGCGGCGGCGGTCGACGTCCATGCCGCGGCTCGCGAGAGGCCCCGAGGCCGCCGCCGTCGCCATTTGCGCCAGCGTTCGGCGAGGCTGCGGTTGGGCGCCACTCGAAGCGGCAGGTCTTGAACGTGACGGCGGAGGTCGTCGGCGACCGCCGCGGCGGTGGTGTAGCGGTCGGTCGGCCGCGTCGCCAGGCACTTCTGGATCACGTCCTCAAGTCCCACGCTGACGACCGTCCGGCTTCGATTCCAGGGTTTGCCCGCCGCCGCTTGTTTCGACGCGCCTGGGCCGCAGAGGGCGCTGCACAAGAGCAGGCCCAGAGCGTACAGGTCGGCTCGGTGATCGACGGTCGCCGGCGCGGGTCGGCCGGCGATGACGGCGGCCAGCGCTTGACGCTGCTCCGGAGCCATCCAATCAGGGGTTCCGCCGAGCCGGTCAATCACACGCTCGCCGGCTTCGACCCGTTTCCGTGCGAGATGGAAATCCAGGAGCAGCGGCTGCCCGTCAGCGGCGATCAGGACGTTCGACGGCTTCACGTCCATATGGATCAAACCGTGCGCGTGCGCCTCGTGAAGCGCGTCGGCGAGGCAGGCCGCAATCCAGCAGACCGCCTGCGCGTACGACGCTTGTTCCAGGTAGCGGCGGTAGGGGCTGTCCGAGATCGGCGTCGGCGGGCGGTTCTTCTGAAGACGTTGGACGGCGTCCAGGAAGTGGCGGCCTCGGCGGTCTTCGGGGGCGGGGGTCGCCTCCTCAAGAACCTCCAGGATCCGCGCCAGACTCGCCCCTCCCAGGTAAGGCATGCAGAGGGCTCGGAGCCCGCGGTCTGGGAACTCCTGTTCGGAGAACAGCGGGATGATATGCGTGTGTTGCAGCCGGGCCAGGGAGAGGTGTTCGTCCTGGTCGCCGGAGAGGACCTTGAGGACGACCAACCGATCGGCGAGGCCTGGCTCGGTCGCCAGGAACGTCTTGCCAGAGGCCCCTCGCCCCAATTCGGCCAGAAGGTGGAACGAGCCGAGGTCCTCGCCGACTTCGGGATGCACGGCGGGCCGGCTCAGCGGGCGGAGGATGCGATCGTAGTCGAGCAAGACTTCAAGCTCGTTGCGAAACTGGGGGTATCGGCTCACGACCTCGATCGTGCCGACCACCTCGCCCGACTCGCGCCGGAGGCAGACTTCCTCGTAGATCAGTCGGACGGCCGATTCGGCGTCCAGTTCGGGGTGCTCGGCCAGGATCGCGCCGGCCGAGATCGGCTCTCCCCGGGCCCAGGCCGCGGCCATGCCGTGGACCTGTTCCGAGGCCCATCCCCGGAGGCCGTCGTCCAGGCGATCGAACGAAACCGAGCGCGAAGGCGGTTCCGGGCGCGGCGGCCCTTTGGATTCGGAAGAAGGGCGAGCCGGCATCGGTTTCTCACCCCCCTTGGCTTGAGTCCTCGGGCGCGCGGCTCGCCGTCCTCCGAGGGATGGCGAGACGTCGGGCGAGATCGTAGAGGATTCGCCGCACGCTTCCCTCGTGGAATCCGGTGCGAGCGGCGATCTCATTGAGCCGCAACCCTTGCCGCTTCAATGAAAGGATCTCGCGATGCGCGGGGGGGCAGTTTTCGAGGATGCGGTTCCAGAGTTCGTGCTCCTGGGCGACCTCGCTGGGGCGAGGCTGGCCGGTATGGAGCAGGTCGTTGGGCGAGACGTCGTCGAGCGGTCGTTCCTGCGCAAGCGCGCGGTGGTGCTCGCGGCGGCGATCGATCAGCCGGTTCCGCGCCACCTTGACCAGAAACGCCTGGAGATGCGAACGATCGGCGAATCGCCAGCCGGCGTCACGAAACCGGAGAAGGACGTCGGCCCACACCGATTGGACGATGTCCATCGAGTCGAGCTTGGATCGCAGCGGGCCGTTCAACTGGCGGCGGACTGCCATCCGCAGGTACGGCTCGTAGGCGAGGAACGCGCGCTCCGCGGCCGCGACGTCGCCGTCGTTGAGTCGCTGGATCAGTTCGTCGAGTTGATCGGCGCTCATATCCATCTCGTGGACCAGTTACCCGGGAGTTCGGGAAATCCGAGCAATTCCTCGCTCTCGTTGGCGTCCCACTCACGCGTCAGCCGGCCTCGACGACGACGCGGGCTCAGCCGCCGACGTCCCGTCTCCACGGCGACCCCCGCGCCGATCACGGCCGCCGACGCTACGATGATGCGGATCGGACTCGGTTCGATGAAGCCGTCGGCGTTCAACTCGTGAAGTTGGTCGAGGAACTGGTCGACGGCCTCCTCAAGAGAGCGTTGGTCGAAGGGGAGGACGCGAGCCATCAGGCCGGCGGCATGGGGTTCAAGAACCTCGTCCGGCACGCTGTCGACCGTGGCGGGTTGTTTCGAATCGCCAGCCTCGGCGAGCGAGGGGGCGCTCACGACCTCGCCCCGATCCGGCTTCGCGGCGGGTCGGCCCGACAGGACGATGGAATCGAGCTCAAGGGAGCGGGCCGCCGCGGGCTCGCCGACGATCATGCCTAGTCCCAGGGGACTCGAAAGGCCCAAGCCGGGGTTCGGTTGTCCTGGAGGCTCCGCTGACCTGGCGTCGACGTCCGCCGTGGCGATGGGACCGGAGCCGTCCGAGGCGGTCATGGCCGCCGGATCGGTTTCAACGCCGCGAGCCGCTTGCTCCTGGGCGAACTGAAGCCCCAGCATGCTTCTCGACAACGACGGACCGCGAAGGAAGGGCAACGGCAACGGGAAATCGCGCCCCCGCATCATTGGAGGAAACCCGTCGTCGGGACCTTTTCGAGAGAAGGCGTCGCCGAACGGCTCTCCCTTGGTCATGAGCGACATCGGGCCGTCGGGAGGGCCTGGGCTCGGGGCGGGAGTAATGGCCCCCTGAGGGCCCTCTGAGGGCCTCCCGAAGGGGCCGCCATCGAAACCATGATGGAAAGAACCGCCCCAACTTCCCGGGCCGCCGCCCCAACCGGTCTGAGGGTCTCCGCCGAGTCGACCACCATCGAAGGCCATGGGATTCCGGGAGGAATCCAATCCGGAACCACTGGCGAAAAGCATGGCCCCCGGACCAAACCCGGGCGCTCGCCCGGTAAAGGAAGTAGGGCCGACGATCACCATCATGGTCGGCGGCGGGGCGGGAGCGGGCGCGCCAGCACCCGAGATGACGCCGCTCATGAGATTGCGATTCTCAAGGACGTCAAGTTTCGGCCGACGGCTAGTGGATCCGGAACGCCGACGCATGGATCACTTCGCCCTCTGGGGACGTGGATGGCATCCGTCCAAGAATCCTTCGAAGGAGGATGCGTGCCTTGCGTAAAGAATGTATCCCGTATGTACCAATCAGACCAGTCGAATTCCCGAGAGCGATTCGCGACGGGTGCGGCAGATCTTCCTGGCGGACGTACAGAATCTCGATGCGGGGAAGGCGGGTTTCGCCGGTTCGCGCGAATGAGCGCGCGCTTCCGTCGGGCGTTTCCGCTGCTGTTGGTGGATCGACGAGGCGCCGCGTCGGACGGCTTATCTCGCCCCGTTAAGCTTCCGACGCGGCATCCTCCCTTTTCGGTCTCGTTGATCATCAGCCCCGGCGGCTCGACTGCGAGAGCAAGCCCGCCCCCGGGTTCTCTGATAGAGGATTGCGGCGAACGGGGATGTACGACGGTCGTTCGCGTCCCGACCTCGTTCGGCCGCGGTCCTCTTCTTCAAGATCAAGTCGGCGCGCGGACTCGCGAGTCGGGTGCGATCGTCCGCCGCGCGCCTTGGACCGCTCTGTTTTCGTCGGGGAATCTCTCCCTTCGGATTGGCGCGCGCTTCCAGCATGCGGGCGCTTTCGGCCGGGTGGATCTAGGGTTCCTCATTGTTCACATGAATTGTCGTCGGCGTTTCGCCGTTCAATCGGATTTCACGATCGAAAGACAGTTGAGGAGAGAAAATGAAGAATCCCAGGATTCATGGATCGGTGTCCGACGCCTTGCTTCGGGTGGTCGGCGGAGCGGTCCGAGCCGGAGGTTCGACCAATTCCGCGAAGCGGCCGGCGCGGCAGGGCGCCCCGTCTTGCGAGTCGCTCGAAGGTCGCGTGGTCCTGTCGAATTTTGGAGGCGCCGATCTTCTCGGCGGACTCTCGCAGATCGGGATTGTGACGAACGTCATGGACGCGGGGGGGCCGCGCGGCGGTCGAAGCTCGCAGACCGATACCGCGTGGCAGACGCTCCAAACCGAGATTCAGGGGCTGGCAGCCAAATCGGACGTCACGGTCGCCGACCTGTCCGCCCTCGCCTCGGACTCGCAGGCGATCGCCGCCGCCGGCGCCGGACTCAAGGCCGACGGCCTGCGGACGGTTCTCGGATCACTCGCCGCGGCCGTCGCCGGCGGGGGTGATACGACCCAGGCGCAGGCCGACTTCAACGCCTTGTTCAGCGGGTCGAAGGTCGATCAGGCGACGATCGACAAGACGTTCACCGACCTCGTTCAGACGATCAAGGATTCAAACATCACGACGTCGGATCTCACCGAATTCGCCACGGCGATCGCCGCGCTTCCGGATGCGGGGAGACCGATGCACGGTCCCGGAGTCCCCGGCGATCCCGGGGCCCCCGGCGAGCCCGGGGGGATCAACGACGCTGGGCGTCGCGGCGACGTCCTGACGGCCAGTCTCGCCAATGCCGGGGTCATGGCGCTTCCCACCACAGGCCATCGAGCTCCCGACTCGGCAGCGGCCGCCAGGTCCGGCATTACCGGTGGAACTCAGTCGAGCCAGCTTCAGGCCGATCTCGAGAAGCTTCGGACCGATCAGCAGACCGTGGCCGCCAAGTCGGCCGTCTCGTCCGACGATCTTGATCAGCTCAAGACCGATTCTCAGAACATCATGGCCGCGGGTTTCCACTTCGATCCCAAGACCCTTCAGGCCGCAATCAACGGCCTGGTCGCGGCCGTCGCCGGCGGGGGTGATACGACCCAGGCGCAGGCCGACTTCAACGCCTTGTTCAGCGGGTCGAAGGTCGATCAGGCGACGATCGACAAGACGTTCACCGACCTCGTTCAGACGATCAAGGATTCAAACATCACAGCCGACGACGCTTCGCTGATCGCCTCCGATCAAGCCGCCGTCCAGGCCGACTTCGCCGCGCTTCCACAGGGCGGCATGGGCGGCGGCCCTGGCGGGATGTTCGGCGGCATGGGCGGCATGTTCGGCGGGACGTCCGGTCAAACCGACCAGTGGGGCGGAACCCGAGCCCCCGACCATGCCACGACCGACTCAACAGCCAGCAATTCTGGAACCACGACCTCCGTTCCCGCTACTTCCGGCGAACCGGTCTCCTCCCAGGCCGTCAGCTCCGATTCCGGCACGGCGGCGAACAATGCGGCCGCCGGCTCGACCGTCGCCAGGAACGGCGCCGCTGGTGGACAGGTTCGAGGCGGCGCCAGGAGGCTGGTCGCACGGACGATGAGAGGTGGAACGACGGCCCGCAACACGGCTGACGGCTCAGAGGGGGGAGGAGTCCAGAACCGCGGATTGGGAATGACGCAGCAAGGCGGATTGATGAACCGCATGCGCCGCCGCTGAGAACGCCGCCCCCCTTCGCCCGCTGAAATCGAGATTTACCTCGACGCCCTCGTAGCAGACGCTTCGGGGGCGTTTTCGATTTCAAGAATGAAACAGGCCAGGCGCGGCCCTCGGCATTGCGTTTGCTTGGTGCTTTCTTCGTGGTGCAACGGCTCGAACATGACACCAGGAACCGATAATGGAAGGCCGATCATGAGCGCGCACTTGCTCACGCAACGAGGCCGCCTCTGGCTGGACGGGGCCGTGCGGACGGTGAAAAAGGCGTTCGCCGGCCTGTTCACCAAGGCTGGCCGTCGACGCCGACGCGTAGAACAGGAATATCACAGATCAGACGAGTCCGGGGACGTCGTCGATCGGAGTTCCGAGGATTCCTTTCCCGCAAGTGACCCGCCGGCCTGGACCAGCGGCGCGAACCATCATTGATCACCGGCCCAGGGGACGACCTTCCCTTCCACACAAGGGGCCGTATTTCTTGTCGCGCGGATTGCGGGGGGCGCGCGAAGGCCGTCGCGCCCGCGGATCGCTGTCGCAGAATTTGGCACGGCACTTGCGGCTAAAGAGTATTGAATGCGCTCCGCGAGGTGGGCGTTCGATGATTTGCGAAATTCGGCTGAGTTGGGGGACGCGACGATGACGGAAACAAACACGCCGTTTGGGAGAGCAATGACCTTGGCGGCGGTCAGCGGCTTGAGGGCGGCCCTGGGGCCGGCCTTCCTGGAGACTTCGCGGCGCAACCCGAAGGGGCGCAACTGGGTGCTGGGTTCGATCGGTGAGATGGCCCTTGCCAAGGTGGGCGTCTTGCCTCGAGGTTATCATCCGCTTATGTTGATCCCACACTCTCTGGCCGGCGCCTGGGTGGCCCGCGAGAGCATGAGGAGAGACGGAGTGGACGACGATCCATCGGTGTCGATCGCCGGCGCGGTCGTCGCCGCCGGGGTCGCCAGCGTGACGCCCATCGCCCGGATCGCCCTGACGCGCGGGCTCGGCGTTTCCGGAACGCTGCTTGGTCTTGCGGAAGACTACCTCGCGCTCAAGTTGGGCGGCCAGGCCACCGGGATGTCGTTCGGTCAGATAGGCGAAGCCGCGCGCGACGCGGTCGAAGACCTCCGCGATCAGGTCGCGCCCGACCTCGAAATCCCCAGGCTCCCCAGCCCGTCGCACAGTTCCGTATGAGCATCGACGCCCTACGATCGAGTGGACGAGAATTGAAATTGAGAAAGCACGACGACCCGGTCCTTACTCGCCGATCCAGCGAGGGGGGCCGGGTCGTTTGCTTGTTTGTTCTTCGAGGAAGCGTGCGCGTTCCCACGCGATCCGACGCCGCTCGTCCCAAGAAAGCCGTTCATTTTCCGGGGATGTCGAGCCAGCCGCGCGAGAAGTAGTCGGCGAGCGTGAAGGCGAGCAGCAGCGTCAGCCAAAGCAAGGAGGCCACGGCCACGATCCAGGTGAGCCGGTTGCTGTAATAGACGTGCATGAAGAACAGGATGATCAGCACGGCCTTGATCGTGGCGATGGTCATCGCGATCAATAAGTGAGGGGCCGTCGACGGTAAAAACGACGCCCCCACCGTCGCGAACAGGAACGCGATGAGAGCGAAGTAGATGATGAGGTAAGTACGAACCGCGATGATATGATGCGTCATGTTCTTGATCTTTGCGTCAGTCGTGGTCAGTCGATCAGATAGAGCAACGGGTAGAGGAACACCCAGACGACGTCGACGAAGTGCCAGTACAGGCCGAGCACCTCGATCTGGGTGGTCCCGTGGCCGGAGAACCATTTCCGCCTCATGAGTTCCGCCATGATCAGGACGATCACGATGCCGACGATCATGTGGAACGCATGGACGGCCGTCAGGCAGAAGTAGAGCACGAACATCATCTGAAAGCGGCCCAGATTGAGATGAAGCTCCTCCGGCGTCGCGCTCACCTTCATCAACGCCTCGGCGTCGTCCGCGGGAACGACGAAGTGCTTTCCCGGGAACAGGTGATGGTTGATCTCCTTGGTATACTCGACGGCCTTCACCCCCAGGAACGCGATTCCCAGGACCGCGGTGGCGAGGAGGTACCAGACCACCTGGTTTCGTCGGCCGAGCTGCGAGGCGCGGACGCCCAGGGCCATCGTGAGGCTGCTGGTCAGGAGCACCAGGGTGTTGGCGAACCCCAGCCACAGGTGCATGTGGCGGCTCCCCAGGTGGAACGCCTCGGGCGAGAGCGACCGATAGATGGCGTACGCCGCCAACATGCCGCTGAAGAACATGACCTCGGTGGCGAGGAAGAACCACATGCCCAGGTTCGACGCGTCGTGCTGCTGCTCGAGGTCGTCGAAATGCGACATCAGTAGCGGCTGGTCGTCGTCAAGCGTTGCGGACGTGCTGGTCGTGTGCATAGTCCCGTTCCGCCTCCTCGGGCGAGTACATGTAGGGGTCGCAGGTCACCACGACCGGATCGTGGAAGTTATGGACCGGCGGGGGGGATTCGACCTGCCATTCGAGGCCGGTCGCGCCCCATGGGTTGGGCCCCGCGTTCGGCGGCTTGCGGAGCGAGAGGAGCATGTAGACCAGCGGCATGACGTAGCCGATGGCCAGGATCGAAGCGCCCGCCGTCGACATCACGTTGAGCACCTGGAATTCCGGGCGGTACTCGAAGTAACGGCGGGGCATGCCGAGGTATCCCAGCAGGAACTGGGGGAAGAACGTGAGGTTGAACCCCACGAACACCAGCATGGCCGAAAGCTTTCCCCAGAACTCGGGGTACATCCGGCCGCTGATCTTGGGCCACCAGAAGTGGACCCCCCCCAGGTACGCCATGACCGTGCCGCCGACCATGATGTAATGGAAGTGCGCCACGATGAAGTACGTGTCGTGGACGTGGACGTCGATCGCCAGCGAGGCGAGCATCAGACCGGTCAGGCCCCCCATCGTGAACAGGCCGATGAAGCCCAGGGCGTAGAGCATCGGGGTGTCAAGCCGGATCGACCCCTTGTACAGGGTCGCCGTCCAGTTGAAGACCTTGATGGCCGACGGGATGGCGACCAGGAAGCTGAGGATCGAGAAGATCATCCCGGCGTACATCGACTGGCCGGAGACGAACATGTGGTGGCCCCACACCAGGAAGCTGAAGATCGCGATGGCCACGCTCGAAAACGCGATGAACTTGTAGCCGAAGATCGGCCGTCGCGCGAAGCACGGGATGATCTCGCTGACCACCGCGAACCCCGGCAGCACCATGATGTACACCGCCGGGTGCGAGTAGAACCAGAACAGGTGCTGGAACAGGATCGGGTCGCCCCCCAAGGCCGGGTCGAAGATGCCGACGCCGAAGATCCGCTCGAGCGCGATCAGCACGACCGAGATCGCCAGCACGGGCGTCCCCAGGATCATGATGAGGCTCGTCGCGTAGTGCGACCAGACGAACAACGGCAGCCGGAACCAGGTCATCCCCGGCGCCCGCATCGTGTGGACCGTGACGACGAAGTTGAGCCCGGTCAGGATCGACGAGAAGCCGGTGATGAACACCGCCACCGCCGCCGTCACCACCATCGTGTTCGAGAACATCGTGCTGAACGGCGTGTAGAACGTCCATCCGGTGTCGACGCCGCCGAACACCATGATCCAGATCCCGATCATGCCCCCGATGATGTAGACGTACCAGCTCATCAAGTTGAGCTTGGGGAACGCCAGGTCGCGCGCGCCGATCATCAAGGGGAGCAGGAAGTTCCCCAGGACCGCCGGGATGGCCGGGATCAAGAAGAAGAAGATCATGATCACGCCGTGCATCGTGAACAGCCGGTTGTAGGCGTCCGGCGTCGCCAGCACGTCCCCCCGCGGGGTCATCAGCTCCAGCCGCATCAGCGTGGCCGCGGCCCCGCCGACGAAGAAGAACACCGTGACCGAGATCATGTACAAGATCCCGACCCGCTTGTGGTCCGTCGTCAGCAGCCACGACTTGAGCGTGTGCTCTTGTAAATAGTCCTCAGGCGGATCTTCGACGACAACAGCCGGGACGCTCATGGACTCGTCTCCCGATTGGCGATGGATTTGATGTAGGCGATGATCTTGAGCAGGTCCGGCTCGCTGATCTGGTCCTTGTACGACGGCATCAGCGGCTCGTAGCCCGCGACGACCTCCGACTTGGGCAGCAGGATCGAGTCGCGGATGTAGCGGTCGTCGGCCGTGGCGAATCGCACGCCCGAATCCGTTTGAATCGGCACCGGCTTGCCGTAGACCCCTTCAAGGCGGGGCGCGTGGACCGTCTGGCTCTCACGGTGGCACCCCGCGCAGTGGTGCTGGACGAACAACCGCTCGCCCTCCTCCGCCCGGGACGGCCCGACGCCTTCGGCCGCGAGCCATTTCTCATAGTCGGCCGGTTCCATCACGTGGAGGTAGCCGGTCATGATCGAGTGGTTGGTGCCGCAGTACTCGGCGCAGAAGATGTCGTACTTGCCGACCTTGGTGGGCTGGAACCAGAGCGACGTGTACCGCCCGGGGAGTACGTCCTGCTTGATCCGCATGGCCGGGATGAAGAAGCTGTGGATGACGTCCTGCGACGTCATGTTCAGCTTCACGGCCTGGCCCAGCGGAACGTGGAGATCATTCGTTTCGGAGCGGCCCTGGGGATGCTGCAAATACCACATCCACTGCTTGCCGACGACCGAGATCTCGGCGGCGTCCGGCGGCGGTTGGTAGAGATCGTAGAACACCTGCGTCGCCCAGACGAACATCACGGCCGAGATGATGAACGGGATGATGATCCAGATCGCCTCCATCAACCGCCCGTGCGTCGGCGGGTTCGAACGGTCGACCCGGACGCCTCGGCGGTATCGCGCGCAGAAGAAGAGGATCAAGACGCAGATCAGGGTCGTGAAGAACACGAGGACCCCGAGCTCGAAAAGCATCAACGCGTCCAACTTTTCGGCGTTGGCCGACGCCTGCTCCGGGAACAGAGGGAAATCCCACATGAATGAACACCTTGTTTCAGATCAGAGCCCAGGCCCGGGAACGGGCGTCGCCGTCGCGGCTTCGGAGCGGGGCTCGTCCCCCGGCCTCCCGAGTCGATCGCGCCGGAACATCACCAAGACATAGGCGCCCAGCGACAGCGCCGTGAGAGTCCCAAAGATTCGGAGCAGTCGAACGATTGAGAGCGTGTATTTGCCGGTCGTCGCGTCGTAGTCGTAGCAGAGCAGAAGCAGCGTCGCGATCCGCGAGCCGACCCGCCCGGACGCCGCCCTCCGGATCGCCCCGTCCAGTTCCTTGGACGGGAATTCGATGCCGTAGAAGTACTGGGCCGCCTGCCCGCCGGGAGTCAGGACCACGACGCCCGCGGCGTGGGCGAAAATCTTCTTCTGGGGGTCGTAGACGTACTTGAACCCGACGGACTCGCAAAGAGCGTCGATCGCCTCCTTGCGGCCGGTCAGGAAGTGCCAGCCCCTCTCGCTTCCGGGCCGACCATACTGTTGCAGGTATCCCGCCTTTTTCCGGTCGGCGACTTCGGGCGTGTCCTCTGGATCGATGCTGACGGCCAACACGTCGAAATCGAGTCCCGTCTCCAGCGGCAGCGGCTTGAGGCTTCGCGTCAGGCCGGTCAAGACCTGGTTGCAGAGCAGCGGGCAGCGGTGGAAGACCAGGGCCAGCACGACCGGCCGACGGCCGAAGTACGAGCCCAGGCCGACTTCCTTCCCCGCCTCGTCGCGAAACCCAAGGTCCAGCGGGATCTGCTCGCCGAGCCGTTGATCGAAACCGACCCGCGACGCGGTGGTGGCGAACTTCTGGGGGTCCCCCAGCGCCGCCTTGTCCGCGGCCGTCGCGACGACGACCAGCAGAAGGCCGCGGACGAGGATGAGCGTCGGCTTGGTCACGGCTTCGCCTCCGCCTCGGGTTCGGCGGCGGCCCCGGGGTTCTTCGACGACCCCTGACGAGGGTGGTACTTGTCGACCTTGCCGCGCCGGGGCAGTCCCGACTTCGCCAGTACGGCCATGGCGCGATCGATCGGGATATGGGCCGTCCCCGCCTTCTGGTCGACCCAGCCGTATGAGTTCAGCCGGCCCAGGTCGCGTTGGGTGATCTCGATCCGTTCTCGGCTCGGATCGGCCTGGAGTTTGGGGCCGGCGATGGGCGCGTCGACGATCAACCGCGGCAGCGTCCGCGACTTCGCGTCGGCCGCTTCGGCGAAGAACTGGTTCATCATCAACCTGAGTCCGATCAGCGTCGCCACGCAGATGGCGACCAGCACGATGGTGAAGACGAGGACCCCTTTGACGTCGAGGTCGGTCGTTTCGTGGAACGTCTTGAGGTCGGCGGGGGACTTGAAAACCCCCTGGGGCTTCATGTCGCTCATACGAGGGCCTCACCGGAATGCTCGAGGGCGGCCATGATCCTTGGGTCGTGGAGCGGAATCAGCGGGGCCGACCGCAGCCGCCAGACGAACGCGGCGATCCAGACGCCGCCGACGCCCACCATGGACGTCAAGACCCAGGGGATGCTCCCCCAGGGGAATCGAGGCGAGCCGATCTCCGAGCCGGCGGGCAGCACCAGCCAGCACAACTCCACAACCCGCATCAGCACGATCCACGAAGCGATCGGCAACACCCACTGACCTTTCCGTTTGGCCTCGCGGCTCAGAAGGGCGAGAAACGGCGCGAAGAACTGGAAGGCGATCAGGCAGAGGCCGATCGCGCCCCACAACCCCTGGGTCCGGCGGAGGTACCAGGAGACTTCCTCGCCGAGGTTGCCCAGCCAGATGATGAGGTACTGCGAAAACGACATGTACGCCCAGAGCATCGTGAAGGCCAGCAGCAGGTTGCCGACGTCGTTGAGCCGCTCGGGCGTGACGGCCCGCCGCATCGGCTCGAACGTCGACGTCCGAACCGCGACCACGGTCATGAACGCCAACGCCGACAGGATCTCGCCCACGATGAGTATCACGCCGTAGATCGTCGAGTACCAGTCGGGGTCGAGCGACATCCCCCAGTCGAACGCCGCGAACGTCGCCGTCAGGAACATCACCACGATCGCCGGGCCGCTGACCGCGTACAGCCGGCGGCTGGGCGCGTCGTCCTCGCGTCCGTCCTGCGACCGCGAGCCCAGGTCGAGCAGCAAGGCCGCCACGATCCAGATCGCGAAATAGACGATCGAGCGGGTCGTGAAACCCGAGGGCGTCAGATACTTGAGAACCTCGACCTTGTGGGCGATCGCCTCGTTGTGGGCGACCACCTCCGGGTCGGTCCAGATGTAAATGAATCGAAGACCCAATGCGATCGGCGCGAACAGCAACGCCATGACGACGATCATCGACGCCCCGGCCTCGAAGGGCCGCCGAAGCGGCAGCCCCCATGAGCCGCCGACCAGGTGGTGAAGGAACGCGAGGCCGATCGAGCCGAGCGAGATCCCCGTCCAGAACAGGATTGCGACGAGGTAGGCGGGCAAGGCCGCCGTGGGCCACAACAGCCCGCCCGCGAGGCTCAAACCCAGGCCGACCACGCCGGCCGCGAGGGCTCGCGACTGCACGGCGTCGAACCGCCCTTGCAGTTCGGCGCCGGCCGTCAAGGACGCGGGGTCGATGTCGAAGCTCATTTCGAGGCCTCCTGAATCTTGTCTTGGTCCTCGGGAGGCAGGTCCGAAACCTTGGCGTTCTGGCTGAGTTGAAGCGCCCGAATGTAGGAAGCGATCGCCCACCGATCTTGGGGGGCGACCCGCGACGCGAACGAGTACATCACGCCGTGGCCGTCGGTGATCACCTGGAAGAAGTGCCCCAGAGGGGCTTCTCGGAGCCGGTCTTCGTGGTAGCTCGGCGGCGTCGTGAACCCGCGCTGGACGATGATCCCCTTGCCGTCGCCGAGCTCGCCGTGGCAGGGGGCGCAGTAAATTCGGTACCGCCCCTGGCCGCGCTCGAGCACCGTCTGATCGACGGGGAAGGGCGCCGACCGCGAGGGCTGGCCGTCCTTCAAACCCGTCAGCAGCAGGTTGCGGTCGTCGACGTCGGGCAGGTTGCGCGGGTCGGTTCGGGGGACCGTGCCGGCGACCAGCGGCCGAGACGACGCGCCGTCGTCGAAGAAGGTGCTGGACTCGAACGGCTCGTAGCGGTGCTGGTCGTACATGTCCTGGCAGCCCGACAAGGCGGCCAGGACCACGCCGGCGGCGAGCCAACGCGACCAGCGATCCGACGCGAACCAGGCGCGAGCGGAGAGTGTGTTTGAGCGCATCGTGAGCGTGTCTGATTCGAGGAACGAACTAGTAGGGTACAACGGAAATCACCCTTGGAGCGCAGGTCTCGAGGAACCCCAGCGTCTCCTTGGGGTCGAACATCGGGTCGCGAGACTGGATGCAGAGGAAGAAGCGGTCGTCGGAGGCCGCCACGAATTCCGGCACGTTGAACACGGGGTGGTAGAGGCTCGGCAGCCCGTTGTAGTAGAGCATGCCGAAGACCGCCGCGAACGCGCCGCCGAGGATCGTCATCTCGAAGGTGATCGGGATGAAAGCCGGCCAACTGTAAAGCGGCTTGCCCGCGATGTCGTGCGGGTAGTACGCCATCGCCGACCAGCACTGCAGCGCGAACCCCGAGAGCCCTCCCAGGAGGCCTCCCGCGAGGACCGTCGCAGGCACCTTGTTGCGGTAATAGCCCAGCGCGAAGTCCAGACCTTCCACGGGGAAGGGGGTGTACGCCTCCATCAGCCGGAAGCCCCGGTCGAAGGCCTCCTGGGTCACCTCGACCAGCCGGTCGGGGCCGTCGAACTCCGCGATCAGCCCGTAAACCTCGTGCTCGTGATTGTCGGAGCCTTGCACGCCGCTCATCGCGTCTCTCCATGCGCCTCGGCGCCGGAATGCCCATGACCCTGGCCGGATCGCTCGTGCGACTCATGCACCAGTTCGCGCATCTCGGCGATGGCGATGACCGGCAGGAACCGGATGAACAGGAACAACAGGAACGTGAACAGCCCGAGCGTTCCGATGTAGGTCGCCCAGTCCCAGAACGTCCCGCTGTACATCGCCCAGGACGACGGCAGGAAGTCCTGGCTCAGGCTGGTCACCACGATCACGTACCGCTCCAGCCACATGCCGACGTTCACCAGGATCGAGATCACCCAGAGCACCACGGGATTCCGGCGGATCGCCGGGATCCAGAGGAATTGGGGGATCAGGATGTTGCAGGTGAGCATCGCGTAGTAGGCGTAGGAGTAGGGGCCGAACGGCCGGCCCTTGCCGAGCAGCATGAACTGCTCGAACGGGTTGCCGCTGTACCAGGCGATGAACGCCTCGATCCCGTAGCCGTAGCCGACGATCATGCCGGTGGCCAGGATCACCTTGGCCATGTTGTCGAGGTGCCAGTCGGTGATGAAGTCGCGGAGGTCGAAGGCCGCCCGCAGGGGGATGCAGAGCGTCAGCACCATCGCGAATCCGGAGAAGATCGCCCCCGCCACGAAGTAGGGGGGGAAGATCGTCGTGTGCCATCCCGGAATGATCGCCGCCGCGAAGTCGAACGCCACCACGGAATGCACCGAGACCACCAGCGGCGTCGCCAGTCCGGCGAGCAGGACGTAGGCGCTCTTGTACCGGGCCCAGTGCCGGGCCGAGCCCCGCCATCCCAGGGCCAACGACCCATAGACGAGTTGCGCGTAGCGGCTCTTGGCGCGGTCGCGGAGCGTCGCCAGGTCGGGGATCAGGCCCACGTACCAGAACAACAACGAGACCGTGGCGTACGTCGACACCGCGAACACGTCCCACACCAACGGGCTTCGCCACTGCGGCAGGAGCGCCATCGTGTTGGGATAGGGAAGGAGCCAGTAGAACTTCCAGGGACGACCCATGTGCAACAGCGGGAACACCCCCGCGCAGGCCACGGCGAACAGCGTCATCGCCTCGGCGAACCGGTTGATCGAGGTCCGCCACTCCTGCTTCAACAGCAGGAGGATCGCCGAGATCAGCGTGCCGGCGTGGCCGATGCCGATCCACCAGACGAAGTTGATGATCGCGAAACCCCACATCACCGGCACGTTGACGCCCCAGATGCCGACCCCCAGCGAGAGAAGCTGGAACACCGCCACCCCGAGGAGGATCACCAACGACGTGCCGATCCCCATGCCCACCGCCCACCGCCAGTTGTACGGGCGCAGCAACACGAGCGAGCTGATCTTGGACGTGACCGACCCATAAGTATGTCCAGGCGCCAGGGACGGCGGAGGGGCGGTTCGCCGGCTGGGCTCGCGATCCAGATTAGCCATGTCGCGGTTCCACGGGGTTCTCGGCTTTCTGCTCGGCGGCGTCCGGGTTCGGGTTGCTCAGCCGGGACAGGTACGTGGTGCGGGGCAGGGTGCCGAGCTCGGCCAACAGCCCGTAATTGCGAGGCGAGTTTCGGGCCTTCGCCACCGAGCTCTCGGCGTCGGCCTTGTTGCCGAACACGATGGCCCGCGTCGGGCAGGCGCCCTGGCACGCGGTCGTCACCTCGTCGCCGCCGATCTTGCGGTCTTCCATCTGCGCGTTGATCCGCGCCTCGTTGATCCGCTGCACGCAATAGGTGCATTTTTCCATGACGCCCCGCATTCGGAGCGTTACGTCGGGGTTGTTCAGCAGCTTGAGGCTCGGCGTCGTCTGGTCGCCGTACTGAAGGTAATTGAACCGACGCACCTTGTAGGGGCAGTTGTTGCCGCAGTAGCGCGTGCCCACGCACCGGTTGTACGTCATCTCGTTGAGACCCTCCTGGCTGTGCGTCGTCGCCTCGACCGGGCAGACCAGCTCGCAGGGGGCCTTCTCGCAGTGCATGCAGGGGACCGGCTGGAAGTACGTCGACGGGTTGGACGTATCTTCGCCTTCATAGTATCGATCGATCCGAATCCAGTGCATCTCGCGCGAGTTGAGGACCTGGTCCCGCCCCACGATCGGGATGTTGTTCTCGGCCTGGCAGGCGATCGTGCAGGCCCCGCAGCCGATGCAGCGGTTGAGGTCGATCGCCATCGCCCAGGCGTAATCCTCGCTCTGAGGGACCGGCGGATCGGGATAGAGACTCAGACCGTGGTGGTGCGCCCCGTGCTTCTCTTCGTGCTCGGAGCCGTGCGCGAGCTTGTCGTGGAACGCGCCGACGGTCGACGACCGGACGACGTCGCGGCCGGCCATGTCGTGGTGATGCTGGGTGATCGCCAGCGTATGCGACCGCGACGTGGGCGAGAGCTTGAGGCCGTCGCTGAACCAGAGCGCGTCGGAGCGTCTCAGTTGATACGCGTTGAAGCCGATCCCCGTCCCCACGCGTCCGGCCTTGACCCGGCCGTAGCCGAGGTGGACCGTCACCGAATCGTCCGCTTGACCCGGGGTGATCCAGACGGGCGCCTCGACCAACGTGCTTCGGAACTCAAGGCCGACGATCTGGTTGTTCTCCAGACCCAGCCGCTTGGCGAGGGCGGGGCTGACCAGGGCCGCGTTCTCCCAGGTCAGCGTGGTCATCGGCTTGGGAAGTTCTTGGAGCCAGCCGTTGTTGGCGTATCGGCCGTCCCAGATCGTCGGGTCGGGACGGAAGACGATCTCAAGGCCGTCGGCCGGTCCGTCGGCGAGCTTCACCCGATCGAGCTTGGCGGCGGCGGGGGGCTTCGGCTTGACGACCGCGTCGGCCGGCTCGGCGACCACGCCGTCGCGCAGGGCCGTCCGCCAGGCTTCCTCGAACGTCTCGGCCGGAAGCCGGTCCTTCCAGTACGACCGAACGATTTCAAGGCCGGGCAGGTCGCCTTGACCCAGCAGCGCGGCGATGACGTCGTTGGCGGTCTTCCCCTTGTACAAGGGCGCGATCAAAGGTTGCTGGATCGTCGCGGCGCCGTCGAAGGCGCGGACGTCGCCCCACGATTCGAGGAAGTGGGCCTCGGGCAGATGCCAGTTGCATTGGGCGGCCGTCTCGTCGTCGTAGAGCCCCAGGTGCACCCGCGTCTTGATCTTCGGACTCTTGAGGGCGTCGGCGAACTTGAGGTCGGCCGGGGTCTCGTAGACCGGGTTCGCCCCGAGGATCACAAGCGTGTCGACCGCGCCCTTTTCAATGTCGCGGACGAGTTCGACGAGCGAGCCGATCTGGTCGGTCGGCCCCTTCTGGAGCGGCGGAAAGAAGTTCAATGTCTCGCCGACGTTGCCGAGCGCGGCGTTGATCGCGAAGGCCAGGGCGTGGACCTCGGCCGGCTGCGATTCGCCGGCGACGATCAGACTCTTGCCGCGTCGGCCTTCCAGATCGGCGGCCAGGGCGGCGATCCAGGCCGCCTGCTTCTCGATCCGCTTGGGATCGGTCTCCGGCGCCCCGTCGACCTTCAAGGCCCGGGCGATCGCCGCCGCGGCGTGTGCGACGTCGCGCGCCGCCAGGGGCAGCCGGTGGTCGGCCATCGCGCCGGTGAGCGTCGGCGTGGATTCGATCGCGTACAATCGGTTCATCGCCTGGGCGTCGGCCCCCTCGACCGCGCCGGCGGCGCGACGATCGGCGAAGGCGCGGGCGTGCCGCAGCCGGCCGGGCCCCGAGGCGAGGAAGTCGGCGTCGAGGGTGACGACGACGTCGGCCTTGGCGAAGTCGCACAGCGGCTCCAAAGGCTCGCCGAAGGCCAGCTCGGCGCCCTTGCGGACGTTGTCGAGGTTCACCGGCTCGTAGCTGTGCCAGCGGGCCTCGGGCAGCTCCTTGAACAGCCTTCGGATCTGATCGGCCAAGGTCGGCGAGGTGACCGTCCGGGTCAAGATCCGCAGGCCGGCCCCCTTGACCGTTTTCTGCTTCTCGCGGAGGTCGATGGCGAACGACAAGAACTGTTCCCAGGTGTTCGCGCGGCCGTCTCGCATCACGATCTGCGATCGGTCGGGGTCGTAGAGCGAGAGGATCTCGGCCTGCGCGAAGACGTCGGTCGCCCCCTGGCTGGCCGGGTGGGTGGGGTTGCCCTCGATCTTGATCGGTCGGCCCATCTGGCTCTCGACCAAGAGTCCGACGCCGTCGCCGCCGAGCGCGGAGGCCGTGGCGAAGTACATGGCCTTGCCCGGCACGATCGATTCAGGCTGCTCGACGTAGGGCACGATCTTTTCGACCGGCTGGACGGAGCAGCCGGCCACGCCCGCGAGAGCGAACGACGCGCCCATGAGCTTCATGAATCGGCGACGGCTGGCGTCGTCGAGCCCCTCGATCGCGCCCCGCACCCCCGCGACCGCCTGGGCGACCTCGTCGGTGAAGCTGCCGTCGTCGGCCAGCTCGGAGAGGCTCCGCCAGTAGCGGGGGCCCTGGGATTCCGTCTCGGAACCCGACCGGGCGCCGCGCATCAGCTCGGAGAGGGTCAGCGGCTTGTCGACGTCGTCTTTGGATAGGTTCATCGATGACAAATCGAGCAGTTCGTCAACTGGCCGACCTCCATATGACTCTTCTGAAGGAGCTCGCCGCCAAGCGCGAGCCCGCTGTCCGCGGGGGGCTCCCAATCCATTGCGAAGACGTCGTCCTTGGGACGCAGTCGAGGCTCGGGATTGCGGTGGCAATCAAGACACCATTCCATGGTCAAGGGCTTTTCCCTCCAGGCCAGCGGCATCTTGTCCATGCGGCCGTGGCACTCGACGCAGCCGACCCCCTTCTGAACGTGGATTCCGTGATGGAAGTACACGAAGTCGGGCAGGTCGTGCACCCGCGACCAGGCCAGCGGTTCTTGATTCTTGAGGCTGGCCCGGACCGGCTCGAGCAAGGGGCTGTCGGCCCAGATTTGCGAATGACACGTCATGCACGTGTGGGTCGCCGGCATGCCGGCCGCCGAAGCGGTCTCCACCGACGTGTGACAGAAACGGCAGTCGATCCCCAAACCGTTGACGTGGTGCTCGTGCGAGAACTGCACCGGCTGTTCGCGGATCACGCGGACCTGCGTCTGGTAGGGGGAGCGAACCAAGAGGTAGACCAGCCCCAGCAGGGCCGCCGGCCCGACCACGAGGCTGAATAAAACCACGCGCGAGAGCGTGTTGGCACTCGGGTGGAAGACCTGGGGCATCGCTGGTTACGTCCTCTGCTGGCTAGGGGAAACGACTTGAGAGACAAGACTATATCACGAACCAACCCGATGTGCTATTCACGCCGACCATAGCAAGACCTTCGGAAGAAAAAACCTCCAAGGCCGGTCTATGCGCCGGGGCGCGCGACGGCCAGGCGCGGGAGGCGCGTCGTCGGTTGATCCCCCTGAGCTCGAGTCCCCTCGTTGTCGAGGGCGGGCCGTCGCGTCTTGTGCCGGGCTGCGGCGTCGCGTTACGCTTTCGAGTCTCAGAGTCGCATCAGAATCGCCTTGAGTGCGGGCCGTCCCGAGATCGAGCGGGCAGGGAGGCGGGGAATGTTCGAGAATCGCAGGGGAAGGATTTGCTGCGGATTCCACCAAGTCGCCACATCGCTGACACTGATTTTGATCATAACCACATGCGTATCCGATCGCTTCGCGGCGGTCGCGAGCACCGGATCGGCGTCCCTCACGGAGGCTGGTGAGCAAGGTACGTTCAACGTCGGCCCCGCTCAGGCGGACCTGGCTCGGGAGTTCGAGCCGGCCGTCGGCGGCGACGTGCTGAGGCTGCAGTATACGATACCGGCGGGTTCAACTGTAGGGGTCTTTGCGAAAGCCTGGCAAGAAAAACCAGAACCAGGGCGTCCGACGGTCGTCCGTCTGGGGATCGGTCCCGACGCGCCCGCGCCCACGGGCCAGGTCGAAGCCTGGGTCGAGCTCAAGGGCAAGGCCGGCGTGCAACGAATCGCGCTCGACATTCAGCCCCGCTGGACGACCATCCAACGACTGATCGATTGGGCCGCGATCGGCGATCTCGCCGAGGTCGTCTTCGTGGTCCATCCCCTGGGAGGCGCGGCGGCGGCCGGCTCGTTGCGGATGGACGCCCGATACGAAACGCTTTCGGCCGCGCGTGGACTGAGCCTCTCGTTCTGGGCGCGGCTGGCGGGGGTTGCGGTCGTCGCGCTGCTGGCGGGCGCGATCGCCGCCCTGGCCGGGGCCGTGCTCGGGCGTGCGCATGGCGCGGATCCGTCGAACGCGCCCCGAGGGTTCCTCGACGACTTCATTCGCGGTCTGGGTTGGACCCTGGTTGCGTTCCTGGTCGTCGCCACATATCAACAAGGGGCGCGCGATCCGCTCGAGGCCGGTTGGAGCGTCCTTGGCCTGGCGGCCGCCGGCGCTGTGGTCGGCGGTTGGTGGACGCTCGGGCTGACGTGGAGGCTCCCCACGCCTCGCGAAGCCGTTCAGCACGCCCTTGCGGCCGGACTGCTTGCAGCCTCCTCGAGTTCGCTGACGCTCTTGCAGGCGCCGACGCGGTGGTCACAGACGTTGCAGGTCAGCCAGACGGCGGCGGCCGTCGCGCTACTGATCTATTTCATTGCACATGCCTATCGGTCGTCGTCAGGCGGCCGAGGCCTGGGGCCCGCGGGCGCGGCCTTGATCGTCTCCGCTCCTTACGTGCTGGGCGGGTTGACGCTCCTGGAATCCGACGGACTCATGCGGGATCTGGGAAGCCTTCTGGCCGGCGGCTTGCTCTCGACCGATTCGTGGGCCTCGTCGTTCCTGGGTCGGGTCGCGGTCGTCTTCCTGTTCAACGCGGCCGTCTCCGATCTACTCTCCTGGGTCGTGAGAGGCGGTCCGCTGCGATCATGGCGGGGGCGTTTGACGATGCTGTGCGTCGCCGCGGCGGCGGTGGCGGCGCCCTGGATCGCGAGCCTCGGCTCGGGGCCGTCGGTGGGGGCCTGGTCGGTCCTTCAGCGGTTTCCCGTCGCCCTGCTCACGACGATTTTTTCGCAGGCCGGCTTGTGGGCTGAAGCCTACCTGTTCACCGGAGCGGCGCTCGACGCCGTCCGTGGGGTCGCGCCCTCGCGGCAATCGACCCTCGCGCATCCGTTGCTGGGCCTCAAGAAGGGGATGATCTACAGCGGCACGTTCATTACGATTCTCTACAGCCTGGGAGTCATTCACGAGAACGACGCGATCCGGGGCGTGGTCGAGGCGCATCCGTTCCTGGCCGCAATGCTTTTCGGCGGACTCGCGTTCCCGTTGATCAAGACGATCTTCGAGTCCTTCGACGGCAGCCCGCCGTTTTTCGGACGACTCGCGCGGAGCTACCAGAATCCGACCCTCGCCCTCCGGGGCGCCGTCGCCGGACTGGGGTTGGCCTGGGGGCTGACGACCGACCTGTCGGCGAGCGAGTTGTCGGCGCGGTCCGGGTTCGGCTTCCTCGTGGGGGCGACGGCTTATGGGGCGGTCGACTTGCTGCGCGACGCCTTCGCGGCGTCCCGCGAGCGCGGGCGGATTCAGGCGGTTCGATACTACGTCGTCCATGCGATGCTCGGCGGGCTGATCGGCGCGGCGATCGGTTTCTATCTCGATTCGGCGCAACTCGCCGTGGTGGTCGCGAAGTTCCAGCGGTACGTGACGGCGGGAAGGACGCCGGAAGCCTTCGGCATCTATCCACTCGTCAGCAAGTGGGGGTTTCTAAACCTAGGGACCGTCTCCGGCGGCGTCGACTTGTTGTTCTCCGAGGCGCTCGCGGGGGCGATCAGTTGGTCGACGGCCGCCTGGCTCTTCGCCTTCAACCGGACGTTCATGGTCGCCTACTTCGAACGCCGGTCGGCGCCCGTGCGGCTGATGTTCACCAAGGCCGGAATGGCTCAGCTCATGGAGAACACGATCCAGGTCATGCGCTGGGGCTTGTGGATGTCGCCGATCATCAACTCGTTCCTTCGGCCGATGGGCGATCCGACCTGGTACAACCAGGACGGGGCGGTCCGAACCGTGCTGGCCGTGTTCAAGGACGCGACGTCGACCCCCGACGCGTTCCGCGCCTGGAGCCTGCAAGTCTTCATTTATCTGCTGGCTTACGACGCCGTCCGCATCCTGATCTGGATGGACCATATGGGCCTTCGGGTGGCGACGCTGGTGAACTTGAGCTTCCTCGGAGTGGACGCCTTCGAACGCCGTCTGGCGAGGCGGCTTGCGCCGGCGGCCACGGCCCGATGCATCCCCGAGGCCGTCAAGCGGTTCACCACATGGGCGCCCCTCCTGCTTCCTTTCTACATTCCTCGGGGGGCCGATTGGGACAAGGCCTGGAGCGCGGCCGAAACCCTCCACGCCCAGAGCGGGCCGGGTCTTCTGGAATCGGCGCTTGCTTTGCCCGCCGGCGAACAGACGCTCCTGGCCGTCGCCGCGGTCGCCGCCTGCACGGCCGTTTGCGCGACGGCGCGGCTGATCGGGAGAGTCGTGAAAACCCCCGAGCCGGCGGTTTCGTCGCTGCGGAGCAACGCCTACGAGGTGAGCATCCGGGACGACGGGGCGGTCGTCGGCCGAATCCCCTCGCGCGACCAGGACGTGAGCCGACGCTCATACGACGTCATCGACCCCGCCGGTCGGTCGATCTTCGTGGTCGTCGATCCGGTTGGGGGAGGCGCCGGGCCCGCACTCGCCTGGCCGTTGCTCGGGAACCTGCCTGGAGTGTTCGACGATTCCACCCCCTGGATCCGCAGCGGCGACGTGCTGAGGCGGACGACCTCGCGGAACGGCGTCCGGGCCGAGGTCGAAGTCGGGTTGACCGCCTCGGACGATCCCGTGGAGTTGTGGACGGTTACGTTGGAGAACCAGACGGACCGACCGAGGAACGTCAAGGTCGTCCCTTACCTTGAGTGGGTGCTCAATCGTCCCGAGGCCGACCGCGGCCATACGCAGTACAACCGATTGTTCGCCGAGATCGAATACGTCTCCGGCCTCCACGCGGTGCTGGCGTGGGACAAGCACGCCAGGGCGATGGGGCTGCTGGCGAGCGATCATCCTCCCGACGGCTTCCTCTCGTCGCGACTCGACTTCATCGGCCGGGCCCGGAGCCGCGGCTCTCCCCGCGCCCTCGAAACACTGGCGTTCACCGAGCCCCACGACACGGCGGCCCATCCGACGATGGACCCGATCGCCAGCCTGCTCGTGAGCCTGAACCTTCCCGCTCGCGGGTCGGCCAGGGCGCGCTTCTTGATCGGGCTTGCCGACGACAAGGCGCGGGCCGTCGACCTGATCGCGCGGAACCTCGAAATCCCCGGCGCGCGTTCGGTCTCCGAACTCCGGACCCGGAAGGAAGTCCACCGCATCGGCCATGGCGAGATCCCGCCGGGCGCGCCTCAGCCTTACACTTCGTTCTCGGACGACGGCGCGAAACTGCTGGTCCACACGCCGTCGACGCCTCGCCCCTTCGATCACACGATGTCGAATCGGCTGGGGCACGTCGTCGTGGTCACGAATCGGGGGTTGCACACGTCGGCGAGCGTGAACGCCCAACAGAACCGATTGACTCCCGACTGGTCGGACGTCGTGACCCGCGAGGTTCCATCGGAGGCGATCTACCTGTTCGACCCTGAATCGAGCGAATGGTTCTCGCCCGCGTTCCATCCCGTGAACGACGCGGAAGCGCGTCACGAGGCCGAGTTCGGGCTCGACGGAACAGCCGTGTTCCGGATGACGCGTGGGAGTCTTGAGACCGAGTTGACGGTCTTCACGCCGGTCGACGATCCCACGGGCGTTTACCTCCTGACGCTCAGGAATCACGGCGTTGCGTCTCGAACGCTGCGCGTCGCGCCGTACTTTCAGATGGTCCTGGCCGACCAACCGGAGCACGCGGGCGGCTTGGTCGTCGACGTCGACGCCAGTCTGAGCGCCGTGTTCTTCGAGAATCCGCGCAACGCGTTCCGGACCGGCTGGGCCTTCGCCGCCCTGTCCGAACGCGCCGACCGGATCGAGACGGCCCGCGGCCGGTTCTTCGGCGTGAGGCGAATCGTCGGCCGTCCGCACTTCGTCGAGCGCGCCGAGGCCGACGCGCGAGAAACGATCGACGCGCGGCCGGTCGCCGCATTCTTGACGACGCTCGAAATCCCCGCGCGGTCCGAGCGGACCGTCGCCGTGATTCTGGGACAGGCCGACGACCGCCGCGCGGCGACCGCCGTCGTGAGGAAGTATCAAGACGTGAAAGACGCCGAGGACGCGCTCGCCGCGACCCGGCGATGGTGGCTGGGTCTGTCGTCCACGGTCCAGGTCGACACGGCCGACCCCGAATTCGACGGCTACGTCGATTGGCTGAAATACCAGGCGCTCGCGGTGCGGATCTGGTCGCGCCGGGGCTTCTACCAGGCAAGCGGCGCGTACGGCTTCCGCGATCAGCTACAGGACTCGGTGAACCTGATCTGGGTCGACCCCGCGATCGCGCGGCGGCAGATCATTCTGCACGCGTCTCAGCAATTCCTTGAAGGCGACGTGGTCCACTGGTTCCATCTGCTTCAGGACGGTCGAACCGGGTTCGTCGGTCGCAGCCACGCGTCCGACAACCTCTTATGGCTGTGCTGGGCCGTCGTCGACTACATCGCGGCGACCGGCGACGAGTCGATCCTCGACGAGCGGACGTACTATCTGGAGTCGGAACAGCCGTTCAAACCTCTACCCGCCGACAAGGGGGGAATGGGCTTTGACCCGATCCGATCGACCCGCGACGACACGGTCTATCGGCATTGCATCAGGGCGATCGACCTGGTTCTCGACCATCGCATGGGCGTCAACCAACTTCCCTTGATGGGCACCGGCGATTGGAACGACGGCCTCGACGAGATCGGCGCCGAGGGGCGCGGCGAGAGCGTCTGGCTCGGCTTCTTCCTCTCTTATATTCTCGACCGCTTTACGGCGGTCGTCGAGCGGAAGGAAGGCTCCGCGAGACATGACCATTACGAAGCCCGTCGCGTCGCGCTCAATGAAGCGATCGAGCGGACCTGGCGAGGCGACCGCTACCTTCGGGCGATCCACGACGACGGGACCGAGATCGGCGTGAAGGGGAGCGGCGTCTGGGAGATCGACGCCTTGACGGCCGCCTGGGCCGTGATGTCGGGGGTGAATCCCGAGCGCGGTCGGATCGTGTTCGAAACGGCCCTCGCGATCCTTGAGCAGGAGAAGACGATCTTACTCGGCTGGCCGCCGCTCCGCGAGGACACCCAACCGTACCTCGGACGCAGCAGTTGGTATCCTGAAGGAGTCCGCGAGAACGGCATGTATTGTCACGGCGTACAATGGTTGGTCGGCGCGGCCCGGATTCTCTCGGAGCAGCGCGGCCGCCAGGGGGACGCCGAGGGCGCGAAGTCGTACGTCGAAACCGCCTATCGTCTGTGGCGGAAGATCTCGTCCATCCCCCATGCGAAGACGGGGGAGATCGAGGTTTTCGGCGGTCAACCGAACCAGCAGGCGGCCGACATGGTGACGACGTTCGACCCGGGGCGTATGATCTGGAACGGGTACACCGGCGCGGCGGGCTGGATGCTTCGCCAGGCCCTCGAAGGCGTGCTCGGACGGCGGTTGAAGGCCGGCGCGGTCGTCGACCCCTCCGCCCCCGAGACGCCGGCCGAGCTGGGCGTGGTGCATGTCTCGCGCGACGTCGGGCGAAGCCCGTTTCCGGACGCCCCCGAGGCCGATGCGACCCTCGACCCGGCCCCCTCTGATACGAGGACGCGATCATGAGAACGAATCCAGATTGGATCAAAGCCGCCGGCCGGCGCGCGCGGCTCGCCGTGGAAAGGCTTTCGATCGCCGTGATCTTGACGTTCAACGGCGTCGGCGTGACGATCGGCGGAGAGCCGTCGCCGGTCGGCGAAGCTGGATTCCGCTTCCCAACGATTCCCGATGAGCATCGACACGTCGAGGGGCTGTTGGCCAATGCGTTGAACTACCTCGGCCCCGAAAACCGGATCATGGACCCGAATTCGGGCTACCCGTTCGAGGGTTGGAACCAAGATCCGGCCAAGGGCCTTTTCCTCCGCTCGTTCACCCAGTTGACGGCGATCGGGCAGGGGATGGAAATCCTCGCGAACATCGCCTCCGGCGTCTGCGACAACCCGTTCATCTCCCGTGAGCAAGCCCTTGCGCGACTCGACCAGCAGGCCAAAAGTCTGCTTCAAGACCAGGTTGACCCTCGGCTGAGCGCGGACGGCCTGCTCGGGAACTTCCTCGACCTCGCCACCGGCAGGCGGCTCGGCCCGCTGACTTCCGACGTCGAGAAGTCGAAGCTCGTCGCCGCATTCGGCGCGGACAGGGCCGAGGGGCTCTGGAAGGCGCTCGCGGCGAAAGGCTGGATCGTCCCTCGGCAGGGGGACGACGCCGAGGCCGCCGTGCAGCGGTCTACCAAGTTCGGCTGGGACCACTTCGACGGCGAGTTGACGCCCTACCGCGACAATGATTCGAAGCGGAAAATCATGGACCTGCTCGATCAGCGGGTCGTGATGGTGGTCTTCGTCGACAACGCCAACCTCTCGTCGTCCGTCGCCCGGTCGATCGGGGCCTTGCTGCGGCCGGCGATCCGAGACGATCCCGAAGCGGTCGAGCTGCGACGAAAGCTTGAGTCCTTCCTCGACGTCCAGCGTGAGGGCTACGCCAAGCTGTACGACCCATCCGCCGGCCAGTTCTACTTCGGCCGCGACGCCACCAAGAACCGTCACTTCGGCTGGAACGACCTCCAGGGCGACTGGGTTACGGGGCACGTCGACTACCTCGTCAACGAGTTCCGCGGCCCAGCCACGTTCGTCGCCCTCCGGTACGGTCTGCCGATCGACGCCATCGGCAACCTGGGGTTCAAGATCAAGGCGTACAAGGCGAGCGACGGCCGCGTTCTCCACGTCCTGGCGCCGTGGGAAGGCTCGGCCTTCCAGGGGTTGGGATTCGAACTCGCCCTCACCGAGATGAACCGGCCGAGCTGGCGGAAACTGCTTGAAGACTTCGTCGACGTCGAGATCGACTACTCCACGCGATACAAGCTGCCGGGTTTTCTGTCGGAGTCGTACAGCGGCGACGGCGCGCAGTACACGGGAATCATCGGTATTCCCGACGTCACGGTTTCGCCCAACCCTCGGATCACCGACGCCCCCTCGCTTTACACTCTCGGCGCGGCCTACTCGGTCGCCCCCGCGAAGGTTGAAAGCTTCCTGGCGGCGAACTGGCCGACGATCTCCCGGCTGCTCTCCGACCACGGACCCTGGGAAGGGTTCAACACGACCCGGCAGGAGATCATCCTGTACCAGACCTCGGCCCATACGTTCTCGCTGATCCTCGGCCTGCTCGGAACCGCGTCGGATCACATGAAGATGTACCTGGATTCCAGGGGCCTAGGGGCGCGGCTCGAAGCGGTCTTTCAGCCGGGAGTGGCGGTCGACATGCTTTCCGACCGCGCGAACGTCTTCGCCTGGGACGACAAGCCGAACCCCGTCGTATCCAGGCGGGACGAGTCGGGGTTCCACGTCTCCAGCCCAAGCGTCGCCAACCTTGGGATCGCGTTCGTCGCCGACGATCCTCGGGGGGTGAACCTGTCGGGAGGGACGCTCGCCCTTCGCTACCAGAGCCAGTCGAAGTCGATCCCCGTGGTCGTCGCGCTTAAACCCGCGCCGCGTGAGCCGGCCGTCACGGGTCTGATCCCCACCGAGCTCTTCACAACGCTCGCCAGGACCGACGGCCCCGACGGCGAGGTTCAGATCGTTCTGCCGGCCACGCCCGGGCTGTCGCAAATCAAGGAAGTCGTCGTCACGTTCGGGTCGGCGTCCAGGGGTAAGCCGCTCGACCTTACAATCACCGGCCTCAAGATCACGCCTCGCACCTGACTCGTCGACGAAGGACCATCACCTTGACGCCGCTCCGCACGATCCCGCCCGCGTACATCCTACTTTTCGCCGCCGTCTCCCTCGTCCGGGCCGACGACGTCCGCCCGGTGCCCCCCAAGGGCGTCGCCGTCGCCGACGCCGACCGCGCCGAACTGCAGGCCGGACTCGACCGCCTGACGAATGAACTTCAATCCCTCCCCGCCGCCCTGAAGGACAAGCCCCGGCTGTTGACGCTCCTGCCCGACGTCCAGATCTTCCAACGCGCCGTCGCCTCGGCCCTGGCCCACGACGAGTTCTTCAACCTCAAGGACGTCCCCAAGGCCAAGGCCCTGCTCAAGCAGGGGATCGCCCGCGCCGAGGAACTCAAGTCGGGACGCGCCTCGTGGAACGCCGCGACGGGGCTCGTGGTGCGCGGTTACACGTCGAAGATCGACGGCTCGGTCCAACCCTACGGTCTGGTCGTGCCTGAGTCGTACTCGCCGAACTCGGCCCATCGCCACCGCCTCGACGTCTGGTGCCACGGCCGGGGCGAGACGCTCAGCGAGGTCAACTTCCTCAGCGACCGGCAGCGATCGCCGGGGGAGTTCACGCCCGCCGACGCCTTCGTGATCCATCCCTACGGCCGGTACTGCAACGCCAACAAGTTCGCCGGCGAGATCGACCTGTTCGAGGCGCTCGACGACGTCCGCAAGCATTATCCGATCGACGAGGACCGCCTGGTGATGCGCGGGTTTTCGATGGGGGGCGCGGCCTGCTGGCAGTTCGCCGTCCATTACCCGAGCGTCTGGGCCGCCGCCGCCCCCGGCGCGGGGTTCGCGGAAACCCCCGTCTATCTCAACATCTTCCAGAAGGAAAAGATCAAGCCCACCTGGTACGAGCAGACGCTCTGGCGGCTCTACGACAGCACCGGCTACGCCGCCAACCTGTTCAACCTCCCGCTCGTCGCCTACAGCGGCGAGGACGACAAACAGAAACAGGCCGCCGACATGATGGCCGGGGCGCTGGCCGACGAAGGCATCGACATGGTCCACGTCATCGGCGCCAAGGCCAAGCACCATTACACGCCCGACGCCAAGGCCGAGATCGACCGTCGCATCGACTCGATCGTCGAGGCCGGCCGCGACCCCGTCCCCCCGCGCGTGGTCTTCACCACGTACACGCTGCGGTACAACCGCTCGTTCTGGGTCCAGGTCGACGGCCTGGCCAAACACTGGGAACGCGCCCGAGTCGAGGCCGACCTGCTCGGCAACGACGGGGCGGGACCGAATATCAAAACGTCGAACGTCACCGCCCTGACGCTGAAAATCCTCGCCGGCCTCTGCCCGCTCGACGTCCGCAAGCGTCCCAAGGTCCAGATCGACGGCCAGCAGATCGAGGCGCCCAAACCGGGCTCCGACCGCTCATGGACCGCCCGACTGCGGAAGGTCGACGGCAGGTGGCGAACGGCGGAGAGAGGCGACGACGACGGCCGGCTGGTCAAGCGTCACGGCCTGCAAGGGCCGATCGACGACGCGTTCATGGACTCCTTCCTGATGGTCCGTCCCACCGGCCCGGCGCTGAACGCGAAGGTCGGCGGTTGGGCCGCCGCCGAGATGGCCCACGCCGTCGACCACTGGCGCCGCCAGTTCCGCGGCGACGCCCGGATCAAGGACGACAAGGACGTGACCGAGGCCGACGCCGCCGACCACAACCTGATCCTCTGGGGCGACCCCGGCAGCAACGCCTACCTCGCCAGGATCATCGACAAGCTGCCGGTCGAATGGACGAAGGACGGCGTGAAGCTCGGCGGCGAGACCCACGACGCCGGCCATAACGTCCCCGTCCTGATCTACCCGAACCCCCTGAACCCGAGGCGGTACGTCGTGCTCAACAGCGGCTTCACGTTCCGCGAATACGATTACCTGACCAACGCCCGGCAGGTCCCCCGTCTGCCCGACTTCGCGGTCGTCGACATCGCTACGCCGCCGAGTTCGCGCGCCCCCGGCCGGATCGTCCAGGCCGGCTTCTTCGACGAGCAATGGAAGCACCGGACCGAAGAACCCCACGTCGACGCCCGTTAATAGGACCATCACCTTGACGCCGCTCCGCACGATCCCGCCCGCGTACCTCCTGCTTTTCGCCGCCGTCTCCCTCGTCCGGGCCGACGGCCCCGCCGACAACGTCGTCGAAAACGTCCGCCCGGTGCCCCCCAAGGGCGTCGCCGTCGCCGACGCCGACCGCGCCGAACTGCAGGCCGGACTCGACCGCCTGACGAATGAACTTCAATCCCTCCCCGCCGCCCTGAAGGACAAGCCCCGGCTGTTGACGCTCCTGCCCGACGTCCAGATCTTCCAACGCGCCGTCGCCTCGGCCCTGGCCCACGACGAGTTCTTCAACCTCAAGGACGTCCCCAAGGCCAAGGCCCTGCTCAAGCAGGGGATCGCCCGCGCCGAGGAACTCAAGTCGGGACGCGCCTCGTGGAACGCCGCGACGGGGCTCGTGGTGCGCGGTTACACGTCGAAGATCGACGGCTCGGTCCAACCCTACGGTCTGGTCGTGCCTGAGTCGTACTCGCCGAACTCGGCCCATCGCCACCGCCTCGACGTCTGGTGCCACGGCCGGGGCGAGACGCTCAGCGAGGTCAACTTCCTCAGCGACCGGCAGCGATCGCCGGGGGAGTTCACGCCCGCCGACGCCTTCGTGATCCATCCCTACGGCCGGTACTGCAACGCCAACAAGTTCGCCGGCGAGATCGACCTGTTCGAGGCGCTCGACGACGTCCGCAAGCATTATCCGATCGACGAGGACCGCCTGGTGATGCGCGGGTTTTCGATGGGGGGCGCGGCCTGCTGGCAGTTCGCCGTCCATTACCCGAGCGTCTGGGCCGCCGCCGCCCCCGGCGCGGGGTTCGCGGAAACCCCCGTCTATCTCAACATCTTCCAGAAGGAAAAGATCAAGCCCACCTGGTACGAGCAGACGCTCTGGCGGCTCTACGACAGCACCGGCTACGCCGCCAACCTGTTCAACCTCCCGCTCGTCGCCTACAGCGGCGAGGACGACAAACAGAAACAGGCCGCCGACATGATGGCCGGGGCGCTGGCCGACGAAGGCATCGACATGGTCCACGTCATCGGCGCCAAGGCCAAGCACCATTACACGCCCGACGCCAAGGCCGAGATCGACCGTCGCATCGACTCGATCGTC
>CALCIC010000635.1 GCA_937907405.1 uncultured Isosphaeraceae bacterium
GTTCATCCCGTTCCCGACCTACACATCGCCGTTCATCGTGACCACCTGTGCCGTCTTCTTCCTGGGCGTGGCGCTTCAGGCGACGCAGATCAAGCCGGCGGACGAACCGGCCGATTCGTACCTCGCCAGTTCGGTCCCCGGCTTCGCGGCCCTTGAGGGGGAAGTCTCGGCCGACGGAACGGCGGCGGGTCAGGAGTCGGCGGGCCAGATCGCTCTGGACTTCGTGGAAGCCGTGGGGCGGTCCATCGGCGAGGTCGACTTTCAGGGGAGCATCTGGACCGGCTTGCTGTTCTTGATCGGCATCGCGATCAACAACAAGGAGCACGCGGCCTGGGTGTTCGCCGCATCCTTGATCGCCACGTTGGTGGCCGTCTATCACCACGACCCCTCCGGCACGGTCGCCCTCGGCGTCGACCAGTACAGCGCCCCTCTGGCGGCGGTCGCGGTCTACCTGTGGCGGAAATCGCTGATCGCGCCGATTTTGGGCATCCTGCTCACGGTCCCGCTGACCGAGTTCTTCCCCCTGACCCACCTTCCGACCTACACGGCCCCCTTCGTGCTGGCGACCTGGATCGTGCTCTTGCTCGGCTACTTCGAGAACCGACTTTTCGGCTCGCGGGCCCCGGCCGTCTGAGCCGGTCGTACACGCTCGAAACGCCAGCGTCGTCACTCTCCCAGCTCTGATCGGGCTGGTAGATTCACACGCTGGCGCTTCGCATCTGCATCGAGTCCCTTTCGCATGAGGATCCGGCCGAACTCGAAGCTGAGTTCCGGGTGACGAAACAGCCGCGCGGAGATTGATTCCAGGAGATCTACCCCCCCGGTTCGACGTGGGGGGCGAGCGTCTTGAGACGATCGCGCATCCTCTGGAGGACGACCTCCGCATCCGCATCGACCGAGGCGGCCCGGTCGAAAAGCTGCGCGGGATCGTTGCGAAGGTCGTATAGCTCCTCCTGGCCGTCGGCGTTGCGGATGTAGGTCTGGTCCTCGGCGACGACCGAGTACATCGGCCCGCGCCAGGCGGGGGGCCGGTTGCGGTTCTTCGAGATCTGGTCACGGAGCAAGACTTCGGTCAGCACGGGGATCTCGTCCGCTCCCGCGGCGTCGAGGCCCTCCCAGCATCGGGCGAGAGACGAGCCGGGGAACGCCGAGCCTCCCTTGAGCTTGAGCAGGTCGACGACCGTGGCCGGGACGTCGCGGAGGCTGACGGGATCGGCGACGACTTCGCCCGCGTGGGCGCCGCCGGGCAGGAACATCAGCAGCGGAACGCGGACTTCCTGATCGTAGAGGCTGCGACCGTGGCCGATGAGGCCGTGCTCGCCGTGGTTCTCGCCGTGGTCGGACGTCAGAATAACCACCGTGTCGTCGAGCACCCCGCGCTGTTCGAGGTCGTCGAACAATTTGCCGATCTGGGCGTCCAAAAATGCGACGCCGTCGTCGTAGGCGTCGCGGGTCAGGGTCAACTCGGCGTCGGTGACGCTCGTCCGTGAACGGTTGTCCCATCCCTGGATGGTCGCGACTTCCTCCGCGGTTCGGGCCGGTCGGCCGAACCGGTGCTCCGCGCCCGGGGGCAGGATGTAGGGCGTGTGGGCGTCGAAGTAGTTGATGAAGCCGAAGAACGGTCGGCCCTGCTGCTTGTCGAGCCAAGCGAGAAAGGCGCGGTTGACCTGGAAGGCGTCCTTGCGGCGGCGATCGACGCCGAACGGGTCGTTCAGCAGCCGAACCATCAGGCGGCCGAGCGACGAGCACCGCAGGGTTTCGGCCGTCGATACCGCCAACTGCTCCTCGTAAAAATCGTCGTAATGGCTGAAGCCGCGCCCCAAGATCGGAAGAGCACACGTCTGAACTCCAGTCACCTTGTAATCTCGTA
>CALCIC010000636.1 GCA_937907405.1 uncultured Isosphaeraceae bacterium
GAATCCGTGATGACTCCGACGACCCTCATCCGCCCTTCGGGCACCTTCTCCCGGGGGGAGAAGGGATGCGCACGCCAGCCCGTGCGTAGAGCGCAACATCAAAACTTGCGCGTCGCGCTGATATTTTGAATCCGGACTCGCCGGCGGTAGTACCTCAATCAATAAGCGCCGGGGCGTCAGCCTTGCGGGAGAAGGGGGGCCGCCTGCGTGACGCCGGTCCCACGTCCCATGTGGAGTGCGGCGGCAAGGGCCGCCCATCACGTCGCGCGCGCAGGGGCCGAAGGCTCGCGAGAACCTTCGGCCCCTGCGCAATTCATCACTTAATAAACAGCATTTCCTGATAGGTCGGCAGCGGCCAGAGGTCGCTGGCGACGAGTGATTCGAGGGCGTCGCCGGCGGCCCGGACGGCGTTCATGGCGGGGATCACGACGTCGCGCGAGTGCTTGGCGTGGTCGTGCGAGTCCCCCTTGGGGTGCTCGTCGATCACGTCGGAGAGGCGGTCGGCGGCGCTCTGGAGTTCGTCGACGGCGTGGACGACCTCGTTGAGCAGGGCCGTCTGGTGCTTGGGGACCGTCACGCCGGCGGCCTTGAGGTTGGCCACCGAGGCGGCGATTTCGGATTGGTACCGCAACGCGGCCGGGAGGATCATCCGCGAGGCGATCTGGAGCGTGAGCTGCGACTCGACGGCGATGGTCTTGCGATAGCCTTCAAGGAAGATCTCGTACCGCGAGTGCAGCTCGCGTTCGGTGAAGACCTTGTACTTGGTGAACAGCTCGACGGACTTGGGGGAGACGAAGTCGGGGAGGCTGTCGACGGTCGACCTGCGGTTGGGCATCCCGCGCCTTTCGGCCTCGGCGTGCCAGGCCTCGCTGTAGTTGTCGCCGTTGAAGACGACCCAACGCGACTCCTTGACGACCGCCTGAAGCACCTTCTGGATCTCGGCGTTAAGATCCTTGCCCGGCGCCACGGCCTGTTCAAGCTGGGTGGCGATGTAGTCGAGACTCTCAGCGACGATCGTGTTGAGGACCACGATCGGCCCCGAGATCGACTGCGCAGAGCCGCAGGCGCGGAACTCGAACTTGTTGCCCGTGAAGGCGAACGGGCTGGTCCGGTTGCGGTCGCCGGGGTCGCGGGGCAGGTCGGGCAGGACCGAGACGCCGATCTTCAAGGCGCCGCCGTTCTTGGCCGACTTGGCGCCCCCGTTGGCGATCTGCTCGACGATGTCCTCGAGCATGTCCCCCAGGAAGATCGAGATGATGGCCGGCGGGGCCTCGTTGGCGCCGAGACGGTGGTCGTTGCCGGCGTGCGCGACGGCGACCCGCAGCAGGTCGCCGTGCCGCGACACGGCGCGGATGACGGCGACCAGAAAGATCAAGAACTGCGCGTTGTCGTGCGGCGTGTCGCCAGGGCGCAACAGGTTGTTCCCGAGATCGTCCGACATCGACCAGTTGACGTGCTTGCCCGAACCGTTGACCCCGGCGAACGGCTTCTCATGAAGCAGCGCCTGCAGCCCGTAGCGGTCGGCGATCCGCTTGAGGGTCTCCATCACCAGCATGTTGTGGTCGGTGGCGACGTTGGCGCTCTCGAAGACCGGGGCGATCTCATACTGGGCGGGCGAAACCTCGTTGTGCCGCGTCTTGACGGGCACGCCGAGCTTGTACAGCTCGTTCTCGGTTTCAAGCATGCAGGCCAGGACGCGCTCGGGGATGGCCCCGAAGTAATGGTCCTCCAACTCCTGCCCCTTGGGGGGCTTGGCGCCGAAGAGCGTCCGACCGGCGTTCATCAGGTCGGGACGGGCGTAGTAGAAATTCTTGTCGATCAGGAAGTATTCCTGCTCCGGCCCGGCGGTGGCGTTTGCCTGCTCGGCCGC
>CALCIC010000637.1 GCA_937907405.1 uncultured Isosphaeraceae bacterium
TGAAGGTCCTGTTCGTCCAGTATCAAGACCTGGTCGCCAATCCCCGCGACCGGGCGGCGGAGGTCAACGCGTTCCTCGGCGGCCGGCTCGACGTCGACAAGATGGCCGCCGCCGTCGACCCGTCGCTCTACCGCAACCGCCAGACCGACGACGCCCCCAAGGCTTGAGCCGACAGGGCCTTCGAAAAAGCGAAACGGGAGGGAACCCGCGGCCGTCGCCGTGGATTCCTGTCCCGTTTCTTTTTGCGGTCCGGATCGAGCCGAGGTCAGGTCGACTCGCCGTTAATGCTTAGTTCAGATCTGCTTCGAGGGGACGGCCTGCGTCGAGGGGACGGCCTGGCCCGACGGGGCGGCCTGCATCGACGGGGCGACGTACTGGACCGGAGCGGCGTACTCGACCGGGGCCGCGGCGTAGGTCACGGGGACCATCCGCTTGACGTTGCGGTACTTGGTGACGGCGACCTGTTCGCAGACCCGGCGGGGAACCTGCTTGGTGACGGTGCGGGGCTCGCAGGTCCAGGTGACCACGGGAACCCGCTCGTTAACCACTTCCTGGACCTGGCGGGGCTGGCGGACGTGCCGGACCTCGTTGACGACTTCCTGAACGTACCGAGTGCGGGTCACCGGAACCTGGCGGGTCTGGGTCTCCTGGACCATCTGGGTCACGACCACGTCCTTGACCACCGGGACCGGCGTGAAGCAGGTCTGGGCGACGACCTTGCACTCGCCGCAGGACGGCTTGTGGTGCAGCCCGCACTTGCGGCCGGCGGAGACCGTCACGTACTGGGTCGAAGGCTGCATGCAGTACGAGGTCACCTGCTGGGTCGTCTGGACCGGCTTGCAGACCGTGTAGTTCTGCGTCACGTAGTCGGTCTCGTGGATCGGCTTGCAGACCACCCGCTGGACCGGAACCTCGACGTCGTCGAAGACCGTCTTGCAGACCACCCGCTGGCGGTCGACGTAGTTCGTCACCGGCACCCGCGCCATCACCGTGTGGCTGACCGTGTCGTACTCGGTACGCCACTGCTTCTTGTAGACAGTGTACGGAACCTGTTCCGTCACGCACTGGTACGCAGGCCGGGGGGCGGCCGCCACGCAGGGATTGCGATGGCACTTCGTACAGGCCGACGCCGTCCCGACCGCCGTCAGCAAGCCCGCCGCCACCGCCAAACTCGCACGAATCCGCATCTCTGATCTCCTCAGGGTGTCCAACTCATGCCTCTTCCGTCCCGGGTCGCTCGTCTCGGTGCCCATGAAGAAGCTGTCCGGCAAGTCTACAACGTGGGCAAAAAGAGGCAAATAGAAAATATTTAACGATTAGGCGCGATGCGCGCGCTTCGCCGTTCCAGGCCGGCTATTGTAAAGCGTCGCGAAGCCGGCGACCAGTCCGGTTGGGCGCTCTCGACAACCACCTCGCAGTCCGCCGATCGGTCGGTCCGTCGAGGCTCAAGTCAGACTCGGAGGAACAGCCTGCGGCGGTACATCCAGAATAGGATCAACCAGAGGATCGACAAGACCGCCGTCCCCTGGACGAGGGGCTGCCAGTCGGGGCCGAGGACGTTGAAGACGTCCTTGCCCAGATGAGTCTTGAACGAGGAGGTGATGAACCCCTCGACGAGGTGGGCGAGGCAGTATGCGGCGATTGAGTTCATGCCGATGACGCGGAGCGGGAACGCCCAGGATTTGGCCCCCAGGACGTCCATCACGGCGTAGAACGCGGCGAGGAACAGAAAGCTGATCCCCCCCGAATAGAGCACCCAGCTCGGCGTCCAGATCCGCTTGACGACCGGGCAGACGCCCGCCGCCCCCAGGCCCCAGCCCAGGGCGAGGGAGACCACTCCGGCGACGATCAGCCAGGCCGTCTTCGACCATCGCGAGCGGTCGCTCCGCAACGTCTCGCCGGCGAGCAGGCCGAGGATCATGGTCGCCAGCGTCGGAATGAAGCTTAAGGTCGCGTAGCCCCCCCCGTTGTACTGGAACGGCCGCTCGCGGGGGAACAGGTTGAGGAACCAGACGTCGAACGCCCAGGCGGGATTGGCGTTCTTGTTCCAGTGCCCGGCGAACCCGTCGAGCAGGTGCGGCCAGTCGGCCGGAACGCCGTGCGCGGGATAGTCGAACGACGCCCCCGGCAGCGGATACGCCGCGAACAACGCCCAGTAGCCGACGAGGATCACCACCAACGCGGTCCATCGCGCCCGGGTCGAACACCAGCCGAGCAGGAACAGAAACGGATACCCGAGGCCGATCTGCGAGAGCGTGTCCTCGAACGTCCAGTTCGTCTGGGAACGGCCGACCGACCGGAGAAAGACCCCCAGCAGCACCAGGATCAGCGACCGCCAGAGCGCGTGCGCGGTCGTCATCGCGCGCGACTGCCCCTTGGCCCTCCGGCTCGCCAGCGAGAACGGCAAGGCGACGCCGACGAGAAACGAGAACGACGGCTGGATCATGTCGTGCAGCACGCAGCCGATCCACTCGACGTGGTCCTGGTGCAAGGCGAGCAACTTCCAGAACCCGCTCTCCGGATGCAAGTCGGCCATTTTGCCAAGCCGCAGCGCCTCCGCCATCATCAAGAACATCACCAGCCCGCGATAGGCGTCGATCGAGTCGAGCCGGGCCGGCGCGATGACGGCGACGGCCGGGGCGGGGGCGGGGGCGGGGGCGGAATCCGGGGGGAGGTCGTGAGGCGGTGCGTAATCGCTCATCGTTGGTGTGTCTCGGCTCGACGGGGAGGTTCGGAAGGCCCGACCGACGCGAGCCACGAAGGTACCGCGCCGGTCTCGGCGAAGCGATTCCAAATCCCCTCCCCTCTCGCGGTCGTCGGTGAGACCGAATACAGTGGAAGGCCGTGCGAGGACGAGGGACCGATGGGGGCGAGAGCGAGGTCGCGTCATGGATCGTCGAGCGTTTCTCAAGACCGGCGTCGGCGCGGGGCTGGGCGCGCTGGGGACGGCCGGGGCGTCGTGGCGGGAGGCGGCGGCGATGGTCGCCGACCTGCCGGCCAAGCGCGTCGGGTTGATCGGCTGCGGTTGGTACGGCAAGGCCGACCTGTTCCGGCTGATCCAGGTGGCCCCCGTCGAGGTCGTCTCGCTCTGCGACGTCGACTCCAAGATGCTCTCCGACGCCGCCGACGTGACGGCCGTCCGCCAGCTCTCCAAGAAGCGGCCCAGGACCTACGCCGACTACCGCGAGATGCTCAGGGAGAAAGACCTCGACGTCGTCCTGATCGCCACGCCCGACC
>CALCIC010000638.1 GCA_937907405.1 uncultured Isosphaeraceae bacterium
CGAGCTGCTTGAGACGGCCGACTACATCTCCATGCACGTCCCGCTCGACCAGACCACCCGCAAGATGATGAACCGGAACGCGCTGGCCCGGGTCCAGACGGGCTGCATCCTGATCAACACCAGCCGGGGGCCGGTCGTCGAGGAGGAGGCCGTGGCCGACGCGCTCGACTCGGGCCTGCTCTGGGGATACGGCGGCGACGTCTTCGATGTGGAACCTCCCCCTCCGGACCACCCCCTGATCGGCCGTCCGGACGTGATGCTCACCCCCCACAGCGCGGCCCAGACCGATGAAGGGCTGGTGAACATGGCCACAGGCGTGGCCCGAGACGTTCTCGCCGTGCTGGCCGGCCGCACCCCCGAGAACCCCGTCAACGACCCGATCGAGGTCGAACGGACGCGCCGCGAGCTGGGCCTCGAACCGCTCTATCGCTCGATGCTCTGAGCCGGCTCGCGCCGGGACGCTTCCCGTTCCTCGCCCGCCGCATGCCGAGAGCCGGGCGCGACCGGGGGGGGCTCCACGGACGGATCGTCGGATTTATAAGTGTTCAACGCCCAGTCATGGAACCGCTCGGGCGTGTGGGGCAGGCCGTTCCGCGCCAGCCATGCGGCATACTCGTCGATCGGCTCGTGGAGCCGCTCGGGGCCTAAAATCGGAACGTGGCTGTGATAGATCGTGAACGCCCCGAGCGCCTCCTCGGGAGGCTCCTTGAGGACGATCATCCGATAGATCGTGGTCGCCAGCCCGGTTCGGTCCGCCCCCGATTTGCAGTGGATGAGAAGCGGGTACGCGCAGCGGTTCATCACGTCGATCAGCCGCAGCAGGTCGGAACGTCTGGGGCGCTTGGTGGCGCTCATCGAGACGTCGTAGAAGTCGACCCCGGCCTCCTCGGCGACGCGGAGTTCGTTGGAATAATAATCGTTCCGCGGCGAGCCCCCCCGAAGGTTGAGGATCGATGCGAGCTTGTGGTCGCGGATCATGTCCTTGAGGGCGGCCGTCGGCTGCGCCGACCGGATCACCCGGCCGCCGTCCACGATGCCGAGATTGGCGCTGTAGAAGGGCTTGAGCAGGAGCGAGCCCAGGATCAGCGCCGCGACCAGGCAGAGCCACGCGGCCGGGCGGACGACGTACCGCCGGATTCGCCGCTTCCGCGACGGCGGAGACGGAGACGGTTCGATCACTGCGTCGTTCGCCTGGTCGTTCACCATCCGTCGCCCTCTCCGCGCCCCATTCGAAAAAAGCCGAGCCGGCCCGACACGCCCCGTCAGCGCCATCTTGGTACGAGTCGCTCCGGAGGTCAATCCTGGTTGCCTCCTCTCGCCCTTCCCAAAGAACCACTCCTCCAAACGTTTGTCGGCGACGAGCGCGCCGCCCGTCCTCAAACCTGGTGATGTAACGCGGGGTTCTCAGGTCCGGCGCGGCGTACTTTCGGGTGGGTCGCGGGCGATTTAGGATATGGGCCTGATTCCATTCCGGTTCGATGCGAGGGGGCGGCGGATGTTGCAGCGTCGGTTGCGGTTGCTCCAGGCCGTCAGCCTGAACATGTCGATGATGGTGGGGATCGGGCCGTTCATCACGATCCCGACGATCCTCACCACGATGGGGGGGCCGCAGGCGATGGTCGGCTGGGTGCTGGGGGCGGTCGTCGCCCTGGCCGACGGCCTGGTCTGGTGCGAGCTGGCCTCCGCGTTTCCGGGATCGGGGGGGACGTACCATTTCTTCGACTCCGCGTTCG
Organism: uncultured Isosphaeraceae bacterium; assembly: GCA_937907405.1. Taxonomy (GTDB): domain Bacteria; phylum Planctomycetota; class Planctomycetia; order Isosphaerales; family Isosphaeraceae; genus Paludisphaera. Next base: position 1,734 of record CALCIC010000638.1, read on the forward strand.
GCGAGTCGACCGTCGGGCGGTCGCTCAAGTTCCTGTTCGTCTGGCAGTTCCTGTTCAGCGGCCCGCTCGAAATCGCCACCGGCGCGATCGGCCTGGCGCAGTATCTCTGCTATTTCGCTCCCGGATTGAAGGAACCGATGTGGAACTGGGGGACGGTCTTCCCCGGATGGGACGCGCCGGTTCCTTGGTTCCACCTGGTCGGTCTGGGGGTGATGGGTCTGGTCACGTTCCTGGCTTATCGGCGGATCGAGATGGCCGGTCGGCTGGTGGTCGTGCTCTGGGTCGGCATGCTCGCCACGGTCGGCTGGGTGATCGTGGCCGGCCTCTGGAATTTCGACGCCGGGCGGGCGTTCGACTTCCCCGAAGGTGCCTGGAGCCTCAGCCGACGCAACACGATGGGCCTGGGCATGGCGCTGGCGATCGCGATGTACGACTTCCTCGGCTACTACCAAATCTGCTACCTGGGGGACGAGGTGGCCGATCCGTCTCGGACGATCCCCCGCGCCATTCTGATCTCGGTCGTGGCGGTCGCGTCGACCTACCTGACGATGAACATCAGCATCCTGGGGGTGCTCCCCTGGCGCGAGGCGATGAACTCGTCGTACGTCGCCAGCGACATGATGGAGCGGATCAGCGGCCCCGGCGCGGCGGGCTTCGTGACCCTCATGATCATCTGGACCGCGTTCGCATCGACGTTCGCGGCGCTCCTGGGCTACAGCCGGGTGCCGTACGCGTCGGCCAAGGCCGGCCATTTCTTCCGGTTCTTCGCAGCCGTCCACCCCCGGGCCGACTTCCCCCATCATTCGCTGCTGCTGATCAGCGGCTTGGGGATGCTCGCCTGCCTGGCCGACCTGGGAACGGTGATCGCCGCGCTTTTGACCTCGCGGATCTTGATCCAGTTCGTCGGCCAGATCCTCACCCTGTTCGCGATCCGAAACCGCCCTGAGGTGGCGGCCAAGCTGAAGTTCCGGATGCCCTTCTATCCAATCCCCGCCGTCGTCGCCCTGGTCGGCTGGCTGTTCGTCTTCGGCACCTCGCAGTGGCTGGTGCTCGCCTACGGCGCTGGCACCCTGGCCCTGGGCGTCGCCGCGTTCCTCGTCTGGGACCGACTGAAGCCGCTCGGCCATCGTTCGCACTCGGATGGGGACGTCTCAACCCCCCTGTCGGAGGAAGCTTTCACCACGGAGGACGCTGGGGACACGGAGGAACGAGGGTGAAGAAGGTTCGTGCCGCTTCTCCTCGGCCTCCCCATGGCGGGGCCTCCCGAATTCCAGACGCCGCATCGAAGTCGAATGCCATTTGTGGCGGTTTCATGGACGTTTTTACAAAGCCATGCGACCCGTCTTGAGAAGAGTTTCCACTCCAGATGAGCAATGCGGATTGGCTTCGTTCGCGCTAGGATAAGCCGTTTTATCACTCCGCCATTCCCCCCCGCCGCACCCTGGTTTTCAACGCAACGGGATGAGACAAGCCCCCGTTGATTGGCTTTGTTCGCGCCGAAAACCCGCCCGGACCTGGCAGCTTTCAAGGATCGAAATTGATTGAGTGGAAGAGGTTTACGCCAAATCGGCTAGTTCCGAATTTGGCTTCGTTCGTCGCCGTCGCGAGGTCGGCGCCGCCTGGGCGACGGCCATTGGTTTGGCTTCCCTCGCGCACTTTTTTCGGCCGAACGGCTGACAGGAGGTTCACTCGCCGGTCGACGGAATTGGCTTCGTTTGGCGAATTTTTCACCTCGCCCAGGATTGCCTGGTTCTGAAATCTGATTGCCAAAGAACGTGCGAGGCCTCGAGTCCACCACCCTAATTATACGACATGGGATGGTCTTCGGGAAAACGTTGATGCAAATCGCACGCATTGAGGCGTGATGGAGCTTCCGGGGGGTCGTCCGGATCGATCTGCGGACAGGGCGCGGCTTCCGCAAAACTTGCGCTTCGGGCTGGTATTTGCTGACGACCCGATTCCGAGAACCCAATACCAGCCCGCCGCGCGAGCGAGGGTTCGAGACGCCTGTGCCGCGACG
>CALCIC010000639.1 GCA_937907405.1 uncultured Isosphaeraceae bacterium
TCTTCTCGACGTCCGGGTCGGCCTCGAACTTCGAGAGGTCGGCGAACGGCAGCCGCTCCTTCAGCTCGCTCAGCCCCTTGGCGGTCAGCCGGCCGTCGGCGATCCACTCGGGATCGGCCACCAGGTTCTCCACGAACAGTTCCCCGCGGGGGATCTTGATGCCGAAGTTCCGCTCCAGGCGGAACACGATGTCGAGGAAGTCGATCGACTCGGCCCCCAGGTCGCCTTGCAGCGTCGACTCGCGGGTGACGTCTTCCTCGTCCACTCCCAGCGCGTCGACAAGAGTGGACTGGACCTTCTCGAAGATTTCTTCGTATGCGGGCATGACATCCTCAGGAAAATAGGGGGGAACACTTTCTCGTGCTCGATCCACTGCTCATCTGACCGCAGGGAAGCCTAAGATCAAGTCGGCTCACTTAATCGTCGGCTGGACCGAGGAGAGAACTTCAAAGAGGCAGGCTTGGAAGTCGGCGATCCGACTTTCGGCGAGACGAGATCCTGGACCTTCGGCCGGGTTCAAGATCTCTCGCGACTATTATTGTGAAATCCGTGAAAACCTGCAACCTCATCCACGTTGAACCAATAATACACTGAAGCTGGGCGGGATCGGTGGAATTTTCGGGCCGAACTCTCGACCCTGATCCGTTGAATCCGGAATAACCGGCCGACCGCGCCGATCGTCCCGACTCAGAGCAGCTTCACCCCGGCGGGCGCCGGGGTCCGCGAGATGGCGCGGGCGCCCACCGAGCCCTTCCGGAGCGTCGAGTACAGGTCGCGTAGACCCGCGACGATCTGGGCGTCGGTCGCGTGCAGATGCGGGTTGCGGTCGCGGAGGTTGTACCGGGTCAGGACGAACCGTCCCTTCACCATCTCCTGGCCTTCGATCACCCCGACCCCCTTGAACGTCGCGTTGGGGGCATCGTCGGAGATCAGGTCCACCTTCAGTTCGAGCTGACGGCCGGGCTCCACGAAGCTGCCGTACTTGATCGTCTTCGCCTGCTTCAGCAAAATCACGCTGTGGGCGAAATCGTCCATGTCGCGAAGCAACCAGGCGGCCGCCTGCGTCAGCGCCTCGAGCATCAACACGCCCGGCATCACCGGGAAGCCCGGAAAATGGTCGCTCAGGTACTCCTCCGCCAGCGAAAGATTCTTCACGGCGTGGATGGAGCCGCCAGGCTTGACATCGAGAATTCGATCAATCAGGACGAAACGCATGGAAGCTCCCGAATTGGTGAAGGCGAGACTCAATGAGGCTCGAATCTCGAGCCGTCCGGGGGTCGGACGCCGATCGAGAGTGAAGACGGTGATCAAGCGGGCAGATCGGCATCTTATCCATGAGAACGACTCGCTTTCAAGATGCCGGTCAAGATTCGTCGCCCCGGATTCAAGACGTAACTCGTTTGAATGTAACATACAATCTCGCCCGTCGCGACCCATCGACCGGGCCGGGAATTCCTCCGCCGCCGAGTCCGCGGGCCGCCGATCGCCTTCGATCCCCCGACCTGGACGGAACCGTCCAGGTCTCCGTCGCCGTTTCACCTGGCGGTCGCGTGGCCGCGCCGCCACGCCGTCTCGTTTCCCCTAGGAAGACGGGGACGACCATCCTATACTGAACAGGGGCGTACCCTTGATCGGTCGCCGGAGGTCGGGGGCTTGATCTCGACTCCCGTGACGGGCGTCGCGTCTCGGCGGGGACCCTCTTTCATGCTTTCCAGCCTCAACGGCCTGTCCCACCTGCTGGCCTCGTCGCTGCTGGCGACGTCCTTCGCCGCTCCGCTTGAGTGGTCTCCGAATGGACGGTGGTTGGCCTACACGAGCCTCGACGCCGAATCGACGTCGATCCTCCGCGAAGGCTGGCTGTCGTCCCCCGCCGCCTCGGCCTCCGCCGCGCCCGCCCCCCCGCCGTCCCGCTCGGGGCCGAGCCACCGGGTCTGGGCCTCGCGATTCAATTCGCCGGAATCGGTGCTGATCGAGGAATCGCGCTGGCCCCTTTCTTCCCCGACCTGGTCGAAGGACGGGCGGTCGCTGGTCTTCGGCCGGTTCGTCCCGGCCTCCGACGACGCCGACCAGACGCTCGTCCACGGCCGATACGAAGTCGTCGTCCAGACCGGCCTCGATCAGAAGAAATCGATCGTCGTCGTCCCCGAGTTGAGTCTCGAACCCGACGCCCTGTCGGCGATCATCCACCTGAAGCCCGAGATCAGCCCCGACGGCCGATACCTGGCGGCGCCGCGCCCGGGCAAGCCGGCCGGCGTGGCGCTGGTCCGGCTCGACACCGGCGCGGTGGTCAAGACGATCGCCGGCGCGAAGCACCCGTCCTGGGCGCCCGACGGCGTCCGGCTGCTGTTCGTCCTGGAATCCCAGAACGCCGCCGGCGACGCCGCGCGAACCTTGCACGTCCTCAACCGTGACCTGGGCTCGGCGCGGCCGGCGCCGACCGACCTGGCGTTGCTCGACGTCCCGCCGATCTGGGCGCTCGACGGCCAGTCGATCCTGACCGTCGCCCAGCCGCCGCCGGCGTTGGCTCGCAACCTCCAGGTCGACCTCTACAGGATCGGCTTCGGCGCCGTCGCGGTCAGCCGGATGATCACGCTTGAAGCCGTGGCGACGACGGCGGCGATCCAGCAAGGCCGTCTTGGGGGACGCCTGCTTCCGCCGCGAGGCAACGTCCCGAGGGCGCCCCTCCCCGTCGTGGTCCGCGGCGCCTTCAGCCTCGACCGTGAGCAGGAAGAATGCATCGCGCTCATCGAGATCAGCGGCCAACCGCAGGCGCTGCGGTGGTGCAACGTCCGCAGCCAGCGCGTGGCCAAGCTGCTGAATCCGCTCGATCTTCACATCACGATCGGCGCGCCGGCGATCTCGCCCGACGGTCAGAGCGTCGCCTTCCGGGCCGAGGCGGCCGGAACGCTGGGGCTGCCCGCCGTCTGCGACCTGAACACCGAGGCCGTCACGCCGATCGCCCCGGACGAGTCCACCCGGCGGGTCTGGCTGGAACGGCTGGCGTCGTGCGCGACCGACGTCCTGAAGCCCGGCATCGAGGCGAGGGGGCTCCGCGAGCCGGCGGCGCTTGCCACGAACCTGCCGTCGCCGGTCGAACTCGCCGGCGACAACCCGGTCCGTTCCCGGCTCCGCCGCCTGGCGAAGTACGCCGACGCCCTGCTCGACCAACCCCCTCCCGCCGACGGCCGCGACGCGCCGGCGACGAGAGAGTCGGCCGCCCTGGACGAGATTCGACTCTTCTTCGACTATCTGAGCGGCGACTACCAATCGGCCGGGGCGAGGCTCGACGAGGTTACGGCCAGCTCCAACGACCCCGAGGCGCGGCTCCGTTGGCTTTGCCTCCGCGCCCAGATCCTGCTCGGCCAGGGGGAGGTCGAACGGGCCCGGGGGATCTCCGCGTATCTCAGCCAGGCCGCGAAGTCCAGATCGCACGCCGTCGAGGAGACGCCCCTCGGGTCCGTCCTCACCACGATCACCAACCCCAACGCGGAGTGGGCCGCCCGCCTGGCCCAAAGCCTGAGCCCCGAGGCCCTCGCGCGATTGGGCGACCGCCTGGGCTCGGGACTGGGGGGGGACGACTTCATCGACGTCTCGAACGCGATCGAGCTGGACGCGTTCAGCGGCCGGCCCATGGACGCTCGACCGCAATTCCCGTTCGTCCCCCCCGATCCGGCCCCGGGGGGAGATGGATTCGATCCGAACCGGTTCGGCGGCCCGATGCTCGTCGAGCCTCCCGCCCCCCGATTCCCCCTCGGGCCGGGAGTCGAGCCCTCCCGACCGCCGGACGCGCCGATCCTGCCTCGACTCTGAACCATCACGCGGGTCGACCGTGGATCGCCGCGACCGGCGTTCTCCCCCTCGCGGCCCCTTCCGCCCGGCTCGGATCAAAAGGCGGTCATGAGGATGATCCGCGCCGTCTGAAGGATGGACGCGCGCTCGGCCGGCGTGATCCGTCCCCGCTCGATCACGCCGTCGAGCGCTTTCAGGCCGCCGTCGATCAGGTAGATCTGGGCCGCGTTGATCGCCAGAACCTCGCGGTTGGCGCGCAGCAGCTTGAAGACGTCGCGGATCGTGACGGCCTCCTCGATCGGATGATCGGGCGCGTCGTTCCAGGAAGGGGGCGCCGGCTCGTCGGCGACCCGCGCGGCGACCTCGTGGATCACCTGGCTGATCTCGGTCAGCTTGGGGGAGTTCAAGGTCTCGGGCTTGTCCTCGCGTGAATGGTACCGCGGGTTCTCGCCGGTGGAGAAGAACAGGAACGGGACCTTCATCGATCGGAACGGCCCGTAGTCGCTGCGGTTGAGCAGCAGCAGGTCGGCGCCGAGCAGCCCGACGCTCAGCGGCCGGTCGCGCGCGGCGTCGGCGATCCAGGGGCGGACGGCGGGAATGTGCTCGGTCCCCATCACGAAGACGTAGGGCTCGCAGACCCCTCCCAGCGAGCGCGAGATCATATCGGCGGTGATGAACAGCGTGATCGACTGG
>CALCIC010000640.1 GCA_937907405.1 uncultured Isosphaeraceae bacterium
CGTCCGAGGTCGGCTGAGGCTTGCTCTTGCCCTCGATGACCCGGAAGACCTCGTTCTCGACGAGCTTGGCGTACCCCGACCGCAGGGCCTGACTGGCGATCACGAGCTGGGTGAACGACGAGGCGGAACGGACGACCTCGTGCGCGAAGGCGCTCGCCTCGCGCTGAAGCTTGTCCATCCAGTAGCGGAGCATCTTGGCGCGGTCGGACTCGGAGTAGCGGAACCGCCGGGGGCCGACGTCGGGGATCGTCAATTCGACGTCGCCGCGCTTCTCGTCGCGCGTCCTGAGGACGTCGTTGTACGAAGCGTCGCCTCGAACGAACCGCGCGGCCGCGTCGGCGTGGCTGGTCGTGCGGACCCGGACGACCCGATGCGTGGGCCGCGCCAGAAAGACCACCTCGCGGGCCAGGTTGTCGACGGCGCAGCGGACGTCGTCGACCTCGATCTCCCAGCGCAAGTATCCGGTGCGAATCATTGCGGTCGATCCATCAAGGCGGCTCAGCCCCCCTGAACGGCGGGGACGATGAGGATCTCGGGGGCCGCCGCGTCGAACTCCTTGATCACCCGCGTCCGCCCGGGACCGTCGAGCCGAAAGGCCAGCCGGCCGGGAGTGACGTGCTCGGTGAACAAGGCGGCGGCCGTCTGCACGGTGTCGGCCCGATCCTTGTCCCATTCGGCGAGCGTCAGGTCGCCGTGTCCCGTTTTCAGCAAGCGAAGCTTGGCCATGGCTTTGGAATCCCTCTGCAAAGGCCCTTCTCGGCGAATCGAAGTCTCAGTTCGACGGAACCAAACACCGAACCCCCGTGCAACCCGATCCGAACTCCCGCAACATCCCGCGCGAGAGCGACCGGAGAGGTTCGCGGCCAGGGCCGAGGCCCGGCCCCGAACCACGCGGCCGTTCTGTCTGATTGTAGTGCGCGAACGGCGGACGGGAAGCCCTCAGCCCTGCGCGGTCGCGGCGGCGGCGGCGGCCTCCGGCTTGACCTTCGAGCCAGCCTTGAGCCTGGGCCGTTTCTTGCCGAACGTGCCCCGGAACACCTTGCCGCGCTTGCTTCGCCTGTCGCCCTTGCCCATGTTTCCGAACCCCTCGCGGCTCGCCGTCGCATCCTCGGGACGTCCTCGGATCAGCGGATCGAGCGTTCTCTGAATTTGTGTTGGCTGTCTCTATCGAGTGCGTTACAATTTCATCTGACGTTTGTCGTGAGGCCGTCAGACTTCGGCGCCTCGACGGGAAAGGAGAATCATCCCAATGCCCCGTCGCTGGATCGGTTTGATGATAGCGGCTTGTTCGTCGATCGCCCATGCCGGTTGCGGCCGATCGACTCAGCCGGCGGCGCCGTCGCCGAAATCCCACGTCGGCCGACCGCTCGCGAGCGCGCCGACATCGAATCCCCATCCACCGATCGTCCCGGCCGACGCCCGTCCCATCTTCCGGGTCGAGCCCTCGACCATTACGATAGCGGCCGAGGCCCCCGGCTTGCAACTGCTGGCGACCGGAACCGGCGCCGGAGGGGCCGCCGAGGACCTCACGTCCCGGGCGACCTGGCGAGTCGAGCCTCCGGAGATCGCCGCGGTCGACCCCTCGGGCTACGTGCGTCCGTTGAAGGCCGGAACGGCGACGATCGTCGCGACCGAAAGGGGCGGTGAAGCGCGCGCCGCGGTCGTCGTCGAGCCGCGCGACTCGCGGTCGTGGGACTTCGGGGCCGACGTCGCTCCGATCCTCTCGAAACACGGCTGCAACGCGGCGGCCTGCCACGGCAAGCCCGAGGGCCAGAACGGCTTCCACCTGTCGCTGTTCGGCTACGATCCCGAGGGCGATTTCCAGGCCGTCGCCCGCGACGCCGCTCAGCGGCGGGTGACGCCGGTCGATCCCAGGGCGAGCCTGCTGCTGCGGAAAGCCTCGGGAACGACGCCCCACGCGGGAGGCCCGCGCATCGCCGTCGACTCGCCCGATTATCAAACGATCTTCCAGTGGATCAAGGCCGGGGCCCCGGAATCGTCCGGCAAGGCGTACGGCGGCCTGACGCGGATCACGATCGAGCCGGCCGCGGCGGTGCGGGCGGAACCAGGCTCGCAGCAGCTTCGGGTGACCGCGGAGTACGCCGGCGGCCGGCGCCGGGACGTGACGCGACACGCGGTCTACAAATCGCTTGACGAGTCGAGCCTGACGATCGACGCCGACGGCAAGGCCGAGTTGCTCCGACGCGCCGAGGCCGACCTGACGGTTCGCTACGGCTCCCGGATCGCGTCGTTCCGGCTCGCGACCCCGATCAACCCGGGGCTCGCGTTCGATTTCAAAGCACTCCCTCGGGCGAACCTGATCGACGACGAGTTGTACAAACGACTGGAAAGCCTGAAGGTCCCCCCCAGCCCCCCTGCGAGCGACGCCGCGTTCCTCCGGCGGGCCTCGCTCGACCTCACCGGCGCGCAACCGTCGCCGAGCGAGATCCGAAGCTACCTTGCGGACAAGGCCCCGGACAAGCGCGTCCAACTCGTGGACTCGCTGCTGGCGAGCCCCGAGTTCATCGCCTTCTGGCGGATCAAGCTCGGCGACCTGCTCCAGATCAGCGTGGCGCGCCAGGGCAACGGCGCCTATCGTTACCAGGAATGGGTCGACGCCTGCCTGGCGAAGAACACCCCCTGGGACGAGATGGTCCGGGCGCTGCTCACGGCCGTGGGAGACCCCGCCGCAATCGGGACCGGCGGCCCCGTGAACTACGCGATGGACGCCCTGGAACCGACCCTCGCCGCAGAGCAGACCGCCCAGCGGTTCCTGGGCATCCGGATGCGGTGCGCCCAGTGCCACGACCATCCGTTCGACGTCTGGACGCAAGACGACTATTTCGGCTTCGCCGCGTTCTTCGCCAAGGTCCAGAATTCCGCCATGGGCATGCCCGGCGCGATGATGATGGGCAAGCCCAAGATCGTCATCAACCCCAAGGGCCGGGTCGTCCACCTTCGGACGCAGGAGCCGGCGATCGCCCGGCTCCTCGACGGCAAGCCCTCGACGCCGGCCGAGGACGACGACCCTCGGGTGGAGCTCGCCCGCTGGATGACCGCCGTCGACAACCCCTATTTCGCGAAGTCCGCGGTCAACTGGGTCTGGGCTCAATTCTTCGGCAAGGGGCTCGTCGATCCCGCCGACGACATGAGCCGGGCCAATCCGGCGGTCCACCCCGAGCTGCTCGACGCCCTGGCGAAGCGGTTCGTGGAGCATCGGTTCGACCTTCGCGACCTGATCCGCACGATCGCGACCTCGGAGGCCTACGGGCTGTCGTCGGCGGCCGTCGCCGGCAACGAGCGCGACGCGAGGTTGTTCTCGCATCAGGCGGCACGGCCGCTGACCGCGTTCCAGATGGCCGACGCGCTCGCCCAGGCGACCGACGTCCTCGACCGTTTCCCGGGCTCGAAGACGCCGAGGGCCGCGCTCAGCTTGCCCGACCCCATGGTGGCCAGCCCGGTCCTCGACACCTTCGGCCGCTGCCCGAGGACGGCCTCATGCGCCTCGGTCCAGACTCCTCCGCTGAGCCTCAAGCAGTCGCTGCTCCTGATCGGCGGCGATCTGGTCGAGAGCAAGGTCGCCAACCTCAACGGTTATCTCGCCGGCGCCCTGTCGCTCGAACTCGAGCCCGAGGAACTCGTCGAAAACCTGTACTACCGGACCGTCTGCCGACCGCCGACCGCCGAGGAGTCGTCGCGGTGGTCGGCCGAGCTCAAGCAGTCGACGTCGCTTCAAGAGGCGGCCGAGGACCTGTTCTGGGCGCTGCTCAACTCGCGTGAATTCGCGTTCAATCATTGATTCAGCCGTTTTCTCTTGCGTTCGAGAGGTTCCCCAATGTCGCGCGCGTCTTCTCCGATCGTCTGCGCCGGTCCTTCTCGAAGATCGATCCTGAGGGCGGGGGTCCTGGGCTTCCTCGGCCTCGGGATCGACGACCTGCTGAGGTTGCGGAGCCTGGCCGCCTCGACGTCGAAACCGCCGACCAGGGCCCGGAACTGCATCCTGATCTGGCTGGCGGGGGGGGCGTCGCACATCGACACGTTCGACCCCAAGCCGGACGCCTCGGCCGACGTCCGAGGCGAGTTCAAGCCGATCGCGACGGCGGTCCCCGGGGTCCAGTTCAGCGAGGTCCTGCCGAACCTGGCGAAGATCAACGACCGCTTCACGCTGATCCGGAGCATGACCTCGCCCGAGGCCGACCACGACCGGGCGTCGCACCACCTGCTCACCGGCCATCGGCCGACCCCCGCGCTGGTCTACCCCGGCTTCGGCAGCGTGGTCTCGAAATGGCGCGAGGCGGAGCGCCGGTTGCTGCCTCCCTACGTGGCGATCCCCGACCCGCCGGCGTTCTCGACGAGCGGCTATCTTACGCCCGCCTACGACCCGTTCGCGGTCTCGGGCGACCCCAACCAGGAGGGGTTCCGCGTCAGCAACCTCGCCCCGCCCGACCGCCTGACCCTCGAACGGCTGCTGCGAAGACGGGCGATGGTCAAGTCGCTCGACGACTTCGCCCGCGACGTGCCGCCGACGCCGCTGACCGCCAGCCGCGACCAGTTCGCCGACCAGGCCTATTCCCTGATGACCTCGACCGCCGCGCAGGCCGCGTTCCGGCTCAGCGACGAGCCGGCGGAGATCCGCGAGAAATACGGCCGGAACCCGTTCGGCCAGTCGTGCCTCCTGGCCCGCCGACTGATCGAGGCCGGCGTCGCCTTCGTCACGGTGAACGACCGAGGCGCGGGGCCGCTGGGCTGGGATACGCACGCGCAGAACTTCCCGACCATCAAGAACACGCTGGCCCCC
>CALCIC010000641.1 GCA_937907405.1 uncultured Isosphaeraceae bacterium
GCACGAGCAAGAGGAGTGGGACGCCCCCCCCTCGCCGCCTGACCGTCCACCCACTCATAAGACGCTTACCCGACGCAACCGACGCCTTAAAGATACCCCAAATCCGCCAACCGATCCTGGATCGCGGCGTCGTCCTGGGACGAGTAGTTGGCTCCGGAGGCGACGGGCTGGGCGGAGGCGTCGGGGTCGGCTTCGGCGCGGGCGTCGGCGGTGGCGGCGAATTCGGGGGTGAGCAGCTCGGAGAGGACGCGGCCGTCCATGTCGGCGGGGACCGGGACGCCCAGCAGGTGGAGGACCGTCGGCGCGACGTCCAGCAGGTTCGCGCCGGCCGCCGGGGCGGTCTCAGGTTGAATCCCCGCGCCCGAGGCGACCAGGACCCCTTCCATCCGGTGGTCGCCGGTCGGGCCGAAGGCCGGCGAGATCAGCTTATGCGTCGTGAAGTCGTGGAGGCCGATCGTCCGGTAGGTCCAGTCCTTCAGCACCACCGTCAGGTCGGGCGCCTTGTCGGCGTAAGGGCCGTGGTACAGCTCGTCGCGCTCGTAGACGTGCTCGACCAGCGGCTCGCCGGTCTCGGGGTGGGGGATCTGCAAGAGGCCCGCCTTGATCTCGTCCAGGAGCGCCCGGGCGTCGGCCGGTTCGACGCAGCCGTTGGGCTGGCGGCCTTTCAGGTTGAGGAAGATCTGGCCGAAGTTCCCCTGCGCGTAGGCCCGGGTGCGCGACCAGTCGATGTGCTCGCGCGACAGGAACAGCTTCTCGCCCAGGCGGTCGAGCTTGCTCTCCTGCTTCCCTCGGAACCGCGAGACCCGATGCCCGGCCAGCCCCCAACGGCTCATCAGGCCGTAGATCCACTGCGGGGTCACCCCGCGACGGTAGAACCAGTGCTTCTGCTTCACGTAAAAGCTGTCTTGAAGCTGGATGAACCCCTGTTCGAGCAGCCAGACGTTGAAGTTGACGTAGTGCTCGATCGGCCCGAACCCGTGGTCGCTCATGAACAGGAACGCCGTCTCGGCGGGGGCCCTGGAGACGACTTCACCGATGCCGCGATCGAGAGTCTGCCAGAACGCGAGCAGCTTGGGCCGGAGCGCCTTGAACTCGTCCTCGCGGCCCTTCGCCGCGGCGTGTGCGAGGTCCCAGGCGTGCCACAGCTCGTGGCCGAAGCGGTCGGTGGCCATCAGGTCGAACATGAGCAAATCCCAGTCGCATCGACCCATCAGGAATTCGATGGTCTTCAAATGCTGATCCAGGAACGCGGTCAGGTCTTCCAGGACCGCCGCCTCGTTGCGGCCGTCGTGGATGCTCGTCGACCAGGCGCGGTAGGGGCCGACGGCGCGCTCAAGCTCGGCGAAGAGCGCGGGGTCGCTGGTGAAGTCGGCGGCGCCCTCGGGGCTGAGGAAGTCCCCCAGGTAGAAGCCGGGGAAGCCGGTCGCGGGGCGGGGGGGGTAGCTCATCGGCACCCCGCCGGCGATCGTCTTCTTGCCGTGCCGCGCGGCGATCTCCCAGACCAGATCGGACCGGATCGCCCGCGACGAGTTGACCCGGCCCGAGAGCGGATTGTGATCGTGCTCGAGGAACTCGAAGACGCCATGCTTGCCAGAGTTCTTGCCCGTCATCACGCCCGTCCAGGCGACCGGACTGAGGGGCGGAAACACCGACCGCAACTCGCCCGACGCGCCCGCCTTGCGGAGACGCTCCAGATTGGGCAACAACCCCTCGGCGGCGAGCGGTTCCAGGATGTCCCAGGTCGCCCCGTCGAGCCCCAGCACCATGACCTTCATCGAGCGTAGATCCTTTCGAGTACGTCCGCCGCGCGACCGTCCTCCCTTGGGATGCCTATCGAATGATTTCCCTTCAGCTTGCGAAATCCGCAAGGTCGTCGTCAACGCGGTTTTCCCGAGCCCGATCCGCCGCCCCGCGTCGACCTGCACCATGCTCGCAAGTTCAAGCCCGGCCAGAGTCTCCATTATTCCACACGAAAGCCTCGCATGCGCGGGCTGAACCCTGACCGGCAAGCGTCTTCCCAGTGTAAGTGGCGAGACGGTCAGGCGGCGAGGGAGGGCGTCCCACTTCTCTTCCTCGTAGTTGAGGTTTCGTGGCTCGGGCGTCCCGCCCGAGCCACGACGGCGGATGCTCGACCGACGCTCACCCCGCGCATCCCACCATGAGCGCCGCAAGGCTTGATCGGATGCGCTCGGCCGAGCCCGGCTCTCTCGTGGGAGTCGGTCCTCCTTTTTAGTCCGTTCCAACTGGGTGATTCTCGCCGTCCCTGGCGCGGGTTACGATGCGCTGCGGTCGCCCGCTATCGACGGGTCCCTCTACGTCATCCGACACGCGCCGCCGGGAGAACACGAACATGCCATTGCGTCGTCACGTCCGATTCGGAATCGTAATCAGCCTGATTCTGGGTTCGACGACCGCGAGGGCCGACGAACCGCCGACGATTCCGGTGGGCTTGGACGCGTATCTTCAGTGGGAGAAGTGGCCGTATCAGCGGATCGGGGCGCGGGCGTACATGCGGAGCACGTACGATCGTCGAGGAGGGAACGAGGGGGCCGACGCGTCGCACTTTTTGTATCAGGAGCGGGACGATTTCAACGTGACGCTCGACGTCGAAGGCCCGGGAGTGCTGTACTTCGCCCGATACAACCACTGGCACGGCAGCCCCTGGCATTACGAGGTCGACGGGACCGACCACATCGTCAAGGAGACCAGCACGGCCGACCCGAACCGGCCGGCGGCGGATTCGGTGTTCTTGCCCGAGTCGCTGTTTCCACGCCCGCTGGCCTGGACGTGGTCGGCGACCAAGGGGGCCGACCTGTCCTGGGTTCCAATCCCGTTCGAACGATCGTTCCGAATGGCCTACTCTCGGACCCATTACGGCACAGGTTATTACATCTACCATCAGTTCGTCCCGGGCGCGAAGCTCTCGCGGCCGATCAAGGCGTGGGACGCCAGGACGCCGCCCGACCCCGAGGCGCTCAAGCTGATCGACCGGGCCGGGACCGACCTCGCCCCGAAGGTCGGCGTCCACGAGCAACATGGGACGATCGATATGAAGCCAGGCGAGACGATCGCGGTGGCGAATCTCGGAGGCGCGCCGGCGATGCTCCGGGCGCTGGAGTTTTCCGCGCCGAAGGGTTCGGCGTTGGCCCTCGGCAAGGCCCGGCTGCGGGTGACCTGGGACGACCGGCCGACGCCGTCGATCGACGCTCCGGTCGCGTTGTTTTACGGGGCCGGCGTGTTGTACAACCGCGACGGCCGCGAATACCTCGTCAAGGCGTTTCCGATCCACGTCCGGTACGACGACGATCGCGTCCACCTGGCCTGCTACTTCCCGATGCCGTTCTTCCGGTCGGCCCGGATCGAGTTGATCGGAGCGGATGAAGACGTCGCGGACGTCCGATGGTCGTCGCGGACGACTCCGTACCGCGACCCGGCCAACCACGTGGGCTACTTCCACGCGACCTACGCCGACCACGGCCCCGCGCCCGAGATCGGCAAGGACTTGGTTTTGCTGGACACCCAACACGCCGAGGGGGGGGGCGATTGGGCCGGGCACCTGGTGGGCACGTCGTTCATCTTCTCGCAAAATGCCAGGCTCGACACGCTCGAAGGCGACCCGCGATTCTTTTTCGACGACAGCCTGACGCCCCAGGCGCAGGGGACCGGCACCGAGGAATGGGGAGGGGGAGGCGACTACTGGGGAGGCCGGAACATGACGTTGCCGTTCGCCGGCCACCCGATCGGCGCCAGGGACGCCAAGACCGCCGCGAACGACCTGGACAAGATCGAGTCGGCGTACCGATTCCTGCTCGCCGACCTGATGCCGTTCGGCAAAAACGCCCGAATCCAACTGGAGCACGGCGGAACCAATGAGTCGACCGAGCACTACGAGACCGTCGCGTACTGGTACGGCGCACCCGGTCGCGCCCTGATCCAGACCGATGAATTCCAGGTCGGCGACGAGGCCGGCGAAAGAGCGCACGACTACGACTCGCCGGACGCCTCCGCCCCGACGGAGATCACCTCGCGGTACGAGTGGGGGCCCGACCATGTCAAGGGCAAGGAAATCTATCCCGCGCACACCGACAAGGGCCGGACCACCACCGGCGTTTCGGAATTCACCTTGAAGATCGACCCCGACAACCTCGGCGTGTTGCTTCGGCGCAAGCTCGACTATTCGCACCCCAACCAGCGGGCGGAGGTCGAGGTCGCCGACGTGGGCGGCGCGCCGAAGTGGGCTCCCGCGGGAGTCTGGTACACCGCCGGATCAAACACATGCGTCTACTCGAACCCGAAGGACGAGCTCGGGGCGACGGAGCACGTCGTCCAGACGTCGAACCGGCGGTTCCGCGACGACGAGTTCCTAATCCCCCGCGACCTGACCTTTGGCCGCTCGGCGATCCGCGTCCGGGTCCGGTTCACACCCGGCGGCCGCCCTTCGACCGCCTGGAGCGAGATCCGCTACACGGCCTACGGCTACGTCATGCCGGCCCCGCCCCGATAACCGGCGAGCCGAGGCAGGTCGCCCGGCCCATGGCGATGCGAAACTCGATCGGCTCTACTCATTGGACGTGGGTCGCGACGGGCCGCGCGAGCCGCCGCCCCGACAGGTTCGAGCATCAGAAGGATGACGCGATGTCGACGACTTCGATCAGAAAGTTTCCGCGCCTCGGCGGACTGGCCGTGCTGGGGGTCTGCTGGTGGCTGCCGGTCGGCTCGGCCTCGGCCCGGGAGCAGGCCGTCGAGGCCCCGGCCGACCGCCCCTTGAGGCGGCCGGAGGGATTGAAGGTCGAGCCCGGAGGGCCGCTTCGGTCGTACCTGGACGCGGTCACGAAGAACTGGCTGACGCCCGCGCCCAGGGCCAACCCCGCGATCCTGGCGATGTTCGCCGATCGCGACCGGACGCCGTACCGCGACCTGCTGCCGTGGTCGGGCGAGTTCGCCGGCAAACACCTCACCGGCGCGTCGCTGGTCTATCAGGCGACCGGCGACGCCGCGCTCAAGGCGACGCTCAAGGAGTTCGTCGACAAGCTTCTGCCGCTCCAGGACCTCGACGGCTATCTCGGCCCGTTCGCAAGGAAGCATCGGCTGACGGGGACCGCGCCCAACATCCAGGGAAAGGAAGGGCCGACCTGGGACGCCTGGGGGCATTATCACATGATGCTCGGCCTGTTGGCCTGGCACGACGCCGCCGGCGACCCCGCCGCCCTCGTCGCGGCCGAGAAGATCGGCGATCTCTTCTGCAACAGGTTCCTGGGCGCGAAGTCTCCCAGGCTGGTCGACACCGGATCGACCGAGATGAACCTCGCCCCGGCGCACGCGCTCTGCTTGCTCTATCAGAAGACCCGTCAGCAAAGGCATCTGGACCTGGCCAGGCAGATCGTCGAGGAGTTCGCGGCGGTCGGCCCTGACGGCAAGCCGATGGCCGGCGACTACCACCGCCGCGGCCTCGCGGGCGAGGAGTTCTACAAGACGCCCAAGCCGCGGTGGGAGAGCCTGCACCCGATCCAGGCGCTCGCCGAGCTGGCGAGGATCGACGACGACGACGACCGCCGCAAGGCGTTCGCGAACCTGTGGTGGAGCATCGCCAGGCTCGACCGCCACAACAACGGCGGCTTCTCATCCGGCGAGCAGGCCCAGGGCGACCCTTATCACCAGGGGGCCATCGAAACCTGCTGTACGATCGCCTGGATGGCCCTCTCGGTCGACATGCTCAAGCAGTCGGGCGACCCGGTCGTCGCCGACGAGCTGGAGCTGTCGACGATCAACTCGGCGCTCGGCCTGTTCTCCCCCTCGGGTAGCTGGAGCACGTACAACACGCCGATGGACGGTCATCGAATGGCGAACTATCACGAGATCGTCTTCCAGTCGCGCCCCGGCTCGCCCCAGTTGAACTGTTGCAGCGTCAACGCCGCGCGCGGGCTCGGCCTGATCTCGCAGTGGGCGCTGCTCGCCGCCGCCGAGGGGAACGGTCTGACGCTCAACTGGTACGGCCCCGGCGAGCTTGCCGCGCGAATCGAAGGCGCCGGCAAGGTCCGCCTCTCGGTCGACTCGGACCACCCTCGATCGGGCAAGGTCGTCATCAAGGTCGAACCCGAAAAGCCCGCGCGGTTCCCGCTCAGCCTGCGCATCCCGCAGTGGTCGACCGCCACGAAACTGAAGGTCGACGGCGAGCCGGTCTCCGATGTCAAGCCGGCGTCCTATCATGTGATTGACCGCGAATGGAAGACCGGCGACGTCGTGGAACTGGAACTCGACATGAGCCCGCGCGTCTGGGTGGGCGAGAAGGAATGCGCCGGCAGGGCCTCGCTGTACCTCGGCCCGGTGCTGCTGGCCTACGATCCGCGATTCAACGGAGACGGCGCCGACGACCCCGAGCCGATCGACGCCCGAACGCTTCGGATCAGGCCGGCGACGAAGTGGGGGGGCGCTCCGCCCCCCATCGTGCTGGTCGAAGCGACGACGGCCTCCGGCGCGACCGTCGTCCTCTGCGACTTCGCCAGCGCCGGGGCCGACGGCTCGCATTACCGATCATGGCTCCGCGTGGAGAATGCGACGCCGACGCCGTTCTCGCACGAGCACCCGATGCGGACGGGGCCGCCGCCGGCGAGGGAGTGAGCGCGGGCTCGTTCGGCTTCCGCTCTCCCGCCGGCTACGACCCGACACGTTTTGCATGAGGGACGACCGCCGGCGAGGCCGGATTCGATCTTTCAGCCCGACGATCGAGGAACCCTCGCTGGCGCGTCGGGCTGAAGATCGAGAACCCTCGCTGGCGCGTTTTGATGTTG
>CALCIC010000642.1 GCA_937907405.1 uncultured Isosphaeraceae bacterium
GACCGCCTGCTCCAGCGCCGCCGCCGTAGCCGCCGCCGCCGTAGCCGCCGCCTCGGGCTCCTCCTCCCCCGGGGACGCCTCCAAAGCCGCCGCCGCCTCCAAAGCCGCCGCCGCCGCCTCCAAAGCCGCCGCCGTAGCCGCCGCCTCGGGCTCCTCCTCCCCCTCCAAACCCGCCTCCTCCAAAACCACCGCCGCCGCCTCGCCCACCACCACCGCCGCCGCCGCGTCCACCTCGACCGGCGAAGGCGTCGGCCGAGACGGCGAGTATCACCAGAGCAGCGCCGAGCGCGAGCTTCACAGATGTACGATTCATGATGGAACGCCTTGATGAAAGAGACATGAAATCTCGGGCGAGCGACACGGTCCTGGGCGTGGCGGAATTTCCGGGCGGTCGCCGGGATCGAGAAACCGGCCGTACGAGCCCGAAGCGCCGGCGAGTGCATTTTTCAGACCTGCGGCCCGAAGCGAGGGAATGGAGAATGCACTCGCCGGCGCTTCGGGCTCGTATCCAGTCTTCCCCGCGCCAGGGGTTACTTGCCGACCTCGGGGGGTTTGCGGACGACGACGAATTCATCGCCGCCGGGGATGGCGAAGCCTCCCAGCGTCCGTTGCGTCGATTGCCAGCGGAGCCGATCCTTCCCAAGGCGGGTGATGGTGCTCGTGAGCGACGCCGGCCGGCCGTCCGCATGGACGCCGTCGACCTTCACCACCCATTGGTCGCCGGTCCTCGTGAAATACCCTTCGCCGTGGCCCCCGTCGGAGTTGAAGAACCACGTCTTGAACTGCCGCTTCAAGGGGTCCCAGCCGATCCGCTGGGCGCCGGAAACCGCGGACCGGCCCCGGATCTTCACGGTGAACTCGCGGTCCAGGAAGTTCCCCCCCTTGGCCCAGACGCAGGAGGTGGCGACGACGGCGTCCTCGCTCTCGTCGACCCAATCGCCGACGAGCCATTCCAGGTCCTTGAGTCGGTCGTGGGGGGACAGTTCGTCGACCGGCTCGTCGCGGACGACGGCCTGACGCCACTGGCCGTCGCGCTTGACGTAGATCGCGACGAACCGACTCAGTTCGGGCGAGCCGGCGCCGTTCGCGGGCGTGATGGTCGTTCGGCCGTCCTCGACGGCCGTCTCCGGCCCGAGGACGCGGAGCGATTCGACCTCGATCGCGATCGTGCTCCCGGGCTCGTCGGCGAACGTCCGGGCGTACTGGTCGCGGATCGCCGCGCGGCCCTCGGTTCGCCCCCCTTGCTCATCAACGACGATCCCGTTCTCGGTGTAGGTGGCCGCGACCGCGTCGGCGTCGCCGGCGTTGAACGCTTTGGTGAACGCGTCGAGCAGCGTCCGGATCGCGCGCTCGTCGTCCTTGAGCGCGGTCCCCTCGTCCGCCCTGGTCAAGCCTTGCGCGCCGACCGTCGCGAGCAATGCGACGACGAGGATCGGCAGAAAGTTCTTCATCGGCGATTTTCCTTATCCAAATGCGGACTCTCGACCCTGCCGGCTGACGACCCGACGCATTTTTGATTACCATCCCGACGCGCGAGCGAGGGAACGACGTCGATGGGACGCGGCGAACGCTGCGAACCTCCCCCGGCGATCCCCTCGCTTGCGCGTCGGGCTGACATTTCGAGGTCTCCGAATAGGCCTCGGGTCGTCAGCCCTGCTGGGACTGGAGAACCGAGGGTGATCGACGGGCCCCGTCGGACGCGGCGCCGGGTCGATCGGACGAGCGAAGTGTAGGACGAGTTCGGGGGCGCGTGTTTCGAATTCGAATTCGCGCGGATTTCTCGATCGGAACATGGAGGAAACCCGCCGTCGCAAGCGCGGCTCGCAATGGCGGGTTTCCTGTTGCGGTCAGATTCTCACAAGCGAGCCGGGGCGCCTGGCGGTCAGGGCTGGGCCGGCGGGGGGGGCGGCGGCGCGGCGCCGGCCTTGGGCTGGGGCGCGGCGCCGGCCGCGCCGGGGTCCCCGGCCGAGAAATACCGAGAGATCGCCTGGGGGTTCCCCAGCGAGCCTTGCTGTGCGTACGGGTTCGATTCCGGCGCCTGGACGTCGTTGCGAAGGGCGACGAGCATCGGGAAGAGCTGGTCGTAGGCCGCCCGCTGGGGGGGCGTGTCGGCCACGCCGAACCGCAGGTTGAAGGTGTGCATGAAACCGATCAGGTGGCCCAGCGTCGTCGTCGGGATCTTGTTCAGGTCTTTCAGGAACGTCTCGATGGCGGGGGTCTTGAGCATGTTGGTCAGACCGAACAGCGCCTTCAGGAAGTTGTCGGACGCCTTCCGATCCGGCGAGCCCTGCGGCAGGGTCGCGGCGACGCGGGCCTGAAGCGCCTTGACGGCCGTCTGGCATTTGGCGAGCGACTCGGGCGAGATCGGGCCGCCGGCCCGCGCTTCCTTGCGGGCCTGCGCCACCGCCTCACGAACCGCGTCGCGCTCCGTCTCGAACGCCGGCGAGGTCAACAGGACCTCGGGCGCCGCCTTGGCGGTCAGGTCTTCCAGGCTGATCGCGATCATGTTCGGGGTGTACGAGAACACGATGTTCTTGACGAGTTGGCTGGGGATCTCCTGGGTCGCCTTCTGAATCGAATTGCCCACGACCAACGGGCTCGTCAGGTCGTCGAGGACCACGTTCAGCGCGTCCCCCCGGTGGATGTCGGCCTCGGACGGGTTGTCGTGAAGCCGGCGATGGATCTCCTCGCCGGTCGCGCTTTGCTTCTGCTGCGTGGCCTTGGAACGCGCGTAGTACTCCTGGGCGTTTCGCTTGTTCACCTGATACATGTATTCATTGACTTGCATCGCGGTGTTGGCGTTGATCGAGCGGGCCTGGGCCGTGTCCACGTTGTACTGCCCGGCGCCGGCCGCCGCGACGCCCAGGCCGCGGCCGTAACCCTCCGCCAGCGTGGACGACCCGCCCCAACCGCCCCAGCCGCCCCACTGCGCCTGAGCCGGGCTCGCCAGAAAGGCGACCGACGCGCTCAGAAGGATCGACCGCACGACAGCACGAACCATGGTGGAACTCCCGGAGAAGACTTGCATCATCGAATCGACGACCGGCGGCGAAGCGACACGAAACCAGAAGTCGAGTTGGGACGAAACGGGAATCGTCGTCGATTCCCGACCGACTCGTTCGTCGAAACTCAGTTCCTATTCAATATCTACGTTTTCACACGCTGTCAATGGTCTGATCGTTCGCGATTGCGGGAAATTCCGTCGCCTCGGCAAAACGCCCCCGCATTTTAAAGCGTAACGCGGCGGCCCTCGCGGGCGGACTGCTTCTCGGCGAGGACGAGGCGGATGGTCTCGCGCGAGTCGCGGGCGGTGACGATCGGCTCGACGGTCTCGCCGCGCGCGGCGCGAAGAAAGTGGTCGATCTCGCGGGTGTAGCCGTCGCCGGGGGGGAGTTCGGGGGTGAAGGCGTCCCCTTCGGCCGGGCAGACGCGGAGGGCGGGGGTCCGGGTCACGTCGAAGATGATCGCCCCCCGTTCGAGCACGATGTTGAAGCTCATCTCAAAGCCGAAGCTCGGGGGCATCCGCCAGGTGCTCTCGGCCACGACGGCCGGGCCGGCGGGGTAGTGGTACTGGGTCGCGATGTACGACAGCGGCACGTCGGCCGTGCTCGACACCGATTCCGGCATGCCGAACAGGTAATGAACGTAGTCCGAGTCGTGGATGTGCAGGTCGAGCGGCTGGCCGCCGCTGCGTTCCTCGTCGGCGAACCAGTTGTCGGGGCTCCAGTTGGGCTGGCTCGAAAACCGCCGGAACGTCGCCGCGATCGGCTTGCCGTACTTCCCCGACCGGATCAGGTCGCGGGCGACGACGTATTCGGGCCAGAACCGGATGCAGTGGCCGATCTGGAGCACCTTGCCCGTCTGTTCGGCCGCGGCGACCATCCGGTCGCACTCGTCGGTGTTCAGCGCCATCGGCTTCTCGCAGAGGACGTGAAGCCCCGCCTGGAGCGCGTGGACCGTCGTGTCCGGATGGAGGAAGGTCGGCAAGGTGATCGAGAGGACGTCGACGGTCCCCGACGCCAGCAGTTCGTTCAGGTCGCTGTAAACCGTGACGCCGGTCAGGTCGATGTGATCCGCCGCGCCCCCGACGTTCCCCTTGGGCGCCTGGGTGGCCGCTTCAAGCGCCTTGCTGTTCGCCTCGCAGATCGCCGTGATGGTCGCGTCCGGCGACGCCTTCCAGCAGCGATAGTGCATCCGCCCCATGAACCCCAGACCGACGATCCCAACGCGTACCATGGAGAACGCCCCCCTTTCTAGATGAATGCGAGCGGCAAGCCCTCTCGCCCGCCACCACCTTACCACCGAGGCCCGAGCGATCCAATGGGAGGGCGGCGCGGCCGCAACCACCGCAGGGGAGGAGGACCTCACCACGGAAGACGCGGGTGACACGGAGGAAGAGACGGGAACGAAGAGAGGGGAGCAGGCCACTTCTCGAACTCTTATTTCTCGCTTTCCTCTTCTCTCTTTTCCTCCTCCGCGTCCCCCGCGTCCTCCGTGGTGAGATCTTCTCCCGATCAGCCCGCTTGGTTGCGACCGTCGACCGCCCCGGAGCTTCCGTGGTGAATTGTTTCCCCGGCCGGCCCGTTACTTCAGCATCGACTTGAGCTTGCGGAGCTTGGGCGTGATGTAGGTCTCGACGTAATCGTAGCCCCGGTGGTTGCGGGCGTAGTCCTGATGGTATTCCTCGGCCGGATAGAAGGCCTGGAACGGGACGATCTGGGTCACGACCGGCGAGCGGTGCTTCCGCTGGGCGTTGATCTCGCGCTTCGCCTTCTCGGCGGCTTCCTTCTGGGCCTCGCTATGGTAAAGGATGATCGACCGATACTGCGGGCCGAAGTCGGGGCCTTGCGAATTCAGGGTCGTCGGGTCGTGTGCGTGCCAGAAGAACTCCAGCAGCCGATCGAACGAGACGACGTTGGCGTCGTACTCGATCTGGATCACCTCGGCGTGACCGGACAGCCCCGTGCTGACCATCTCGTA
>CALCIC010000643.1 GCA_937907405.1 uncultured Isosphaeraceae bacterium
GGCCGGGTCGATTCGGGCCGCCGATTCCGGGTCGACCTGGATTGACCCCCGGCTGCCCCGGGTTGAGGCCGGGTCGATTCGGGCCGCCGATTCCGGGTCGACCTGGATTGACCCCCGGCTGTCCCGGGTTGAGGCCGGGTCGATTCGGGCCGCCCACGGGAGGTCGAACGGGAGCGGCGCCCGCGCCGGCCCCTCCGCCGAGATTGGGGCGGTTGCCGGGGGTGGGGCGAGCGATCGGCGTCGTAGGCCGCGAGCCGCCGACTCCCCCTCCGCCCAGTCCGCCTGGTCGACCGCCGCTCGGCGGGCTGAACGACGGCGTGCGGTTGAACGACGGTCGGGCGGCCGAGACGCCGCCGCCGGCCATGCGTCCCCCTCCTCCCACTCGTCCTCCTCCTCCCACTCGTCCTCCTCCTCGTCCCCCTCCTCGTTGGGCGAACGCCGGGGTGACGTTGGGAGGCAATACCAGCAGCGCCGCGAGGGTCCAATGCACGACCTTGTTCATTCTGGTTTCCTCACGCGCGGGGAAGCGGAGTCGTGGCCGCGCGGGGAAGGCGGCTTGCGGACCAGGACGACTTCTTCCACGTCGGACAAAGCGTTCCCTCCGAGCGTCCGATCCACGGACCCCCAGCGAAGCGAGTCGCCGTCGCCTCGGGTGAGGATGTTCGTCGCCGAGACGGTTCGTCCGTCCTTGAGGAAGCCGGTAGACTTGATGATCCAGCGGCCCTGGTCGTCACGCGACCAGAGGCCGTCGGAGAAGCCCCCCTCGGAATCGAAGACCCACGACCGGAACTGGTTGAACCGCGGGTCCCAACCGATCCTCTGGACGCCCGAAACCTCGATCCGGCCGCCGATCCGCATCTTGAAGGAGCGAAGCAGGAAGTGATGGTCGTCCGACCAGTCGCAGGTGGTTCGCACCTCGGCGTCGTCGCTTTCGTCCAGCCACTCGCCGACGAGCCATTCCAGCTCCTTGAGGTGCTCGTGCGCGGGCCTGGCGACGGCCGCTTTGAGCAGCGGATAGTCGTGGACGTCGTCCTGGAGCCACTTGCCGTCCACCTTGACGTAGGCCGCCGTGTACCGCGACGATCCCGCTCGTGCGTCGGCGTCGGCGTCGGCGTCGGCGTCGTCTCCGGTGGATGCGCCCGTGATCGTGGCCGTCCCCTCCTCAAGCGCCGCTTCCGAGCCGAGCATCCGCAGGCTGTCGGTCTTCACCACGATGATCTGACCGGGCGAGGCCGAGAACGATTCCGCGAAGAGCTTCTCTATGGCGGTTCGGCCCTCGACTCCATCGCCCCCCTCGGTCGCGATCCTGGCGTTCTCGGTGAACAGGGCCGCGACCCCCTTGGCGTCCCCCGCGTTGAAGGCGCGCGTGAACTCGACGACCAGGGCGCGAATCGCCGCTTCATCGGCCGTCGCGGTCGACTGGGCCGGGGCGCGGATCTGCCCGATCAGACACAAGACGATCAGGGTGAATGCGGGTTTCATCTTCCTCGGCTTTCTCAATCGTCAGCCTGCTGTCGGGGTGGTTCGGCGACGGATCAGGGCGAAGACGCACGAGAGGCCGAGCCCCCCCGTGATCCAGGAGGACGGCTCGGGAACGGCGGCGACGACCGGCGTGCCGTTGATCCCGATCAGATAAGGCTGGTTGGCCTGGCTTCGCCAGACGCCGGAACCGGGCGGGATCGTCGCGGCGGCGGCGGTCAACGAGCCTTCCGAGCCCGGATCTACGACCGTCGAGTTCGTGTATCGCCAGTCGAACGGCGCGGCGTTGGCCGACGTCGCCTGGAGGACGAACCAGTAGTTCGTGTTCGCCTTGAGCACGAAACTCGTCGTCGGCGTGAAGCTGACCGTCGAGAAAGTCGTCCCGACCGTCGGGAACGTGAAGGTCGCCAGGGTCGTCGCGAGATCCGGAACCTTCTCGCCGAACGTGTTCGTGGTGGAGGCGACGAGCGTCGCCGAGGCGGAGAACGTACCGGCGCCGAGGCCCCCGAGGACGGCCTCGATCGACGTCAGGTTCCAATCGCGGCCTCCGGTCAAGAAGCCCTGAGCCCGCGCGGTGGAGGCGTTGATCGTGTCGGCGCCGGCGGGGGCGGCCGAAAGGTTGCCGACGAGCAGCGAATCGCCCCGCGCGGCCGTCACGGACGAGATCGCGACGAACAGGGCGGCTACGGCGGATCGGTGGGGAATTCGCATCGTGATCTCACCAGGGTTCGACTTCGAGGCGGAGCCAGGAACGCCGGCCAGCGGAACGCAGCGTCCAATTGAAGAAATACGCGAGTCCGTTACGAAATACAATGAGAAACCTAGAGCGGTTTGCTCCCGGATCGCCTGCAAGCATGAATTGAGTCCGAGACGAGCATGTCCAGCGCTACAAGACGTCGGTCCTACGGGTCGTGGAGCGCGGCGGCCCGCCGCCGCTTTCAACTTCGGGACGCTCTCGGTGAATCGCATCGTAAGGTCGGCCAGGCCCGGCGATGGCGGTCGGAACCATGGACTTGCCGGCGATTCCGGCTTGCATCGTCGCTCGCGCGGCGGCTGGGAAGCTCCGCCGCACCGATCGGCGACCGACGCGGCGCGGGGCCGCGCGCCTGGAATTGATCGACGCTCAATTATCTATTGAGGATGAGGCTCGATTCACTCTTCCCATGTCAGGCCGCTTCCGATAGACTACGAGATGGTTGGTCTGACGACAGAGCAAGCACGGAGGGTTCATGCGAATCGCTTACGGCTTCCCTTCTCGCCCTTCCCACCTCAGGGCTCCTGTGCGTGCCCCTTTCTGACCGGCCGAGAAAGCATGAAGCAGGCCGGATCGTCTTTGCCACATGGAGACACCCCGTGGGAAAGAAACTGTACGTGGGCAACTTGCCCTATTCCGTCGCCAGCTCCGACCTCGATCAGTGGTTCGCTCAGTACGGCACCGTCCAGAGCGCCGAAGTCATCATCGACCGCGCGACCGGCCGCAGCAAGGGCTTCGGTTTCGTGGAGATGGACACCGACGCCCAGGCCGACGAGGCCATCGCCGGCCTTAACGACCAGGAATACGAAGGTCGTCGACTGACCGTCAACGAAGCCAAGCCTCGGGTGGCTCGCACCTCCGGCGGCTACGGCGGCGGCGGTGGCGGTGGCGGTGGCGGCGGCGGCGGTGGCGGCGGCTACGGCGGCGGCGGTCGCTCGGGCGGCGGCGGCTACGGCGGCGGTGGCGGCGGCGGTCGTCGTTATTGATCCACGGAGATCGTTTCGGGATCGAGGAACTCCCGCGAAGGAGTTCCTTGTTCTCGATCAACGCCCTCCCAATCCGCTTGAACAAACTCATTGGGAGCGGGAATTGGCCACGACTCACTCACTCCTAGCAAGGACGGACTTCTCGTGATCAATCCCCGCAACTCCCACACCCCGCTTCCCGACGATCGGCGCAAGCGTTGCCCCATCTGCCGTCAGACGGTCTATTCCTCGGCCGGAATCCATCCTCAGTGCGCCATCAAGCAGGCCGACCCCTGGCTTCCCGCCCCCGGCAGCAAGGTGGATCCCCAGTCCGAGGACGTCGAAGCCAAGGTCGAAGCGCCCACCCCGGCCGTCGCGCCGGCTCCGAAGGTCAAGCCCAAGCCGGCCCTCGCCGCCAAGCGAGCCAAGTAGGCCGGAATCGACCCGGCTCCCGCCCTCCATCGGCCCCCGATCAGGCTTCCACGGGCAGATCGAGCCGCGCGCCCCATTCGTTCCACGATCCGTCGTAATTCGCCAGGTTGGTATAACCCAGCCGGGCCAGGTTGAAGAGCAGAACGGTCGCGGCGACGCCGCCGTTGCAGTAGGCGACGACCGGTCGATCGGGCCTCACCCCTTCTTTCTCCACCCGCGCCCGCAGTTCGTCGAGCGTCAGGAAGCCCCCCGCTTCGGCGGTGAACCGCTCGCGAGGCAGGTTGACGGCGCCCGGGATGTGGCCGCCTCGTGGTCCGCGCCGCCGCGCGGCCGTGTATTGACCGGCGTCGCGCGCGTCGAGGAGTTGGAAATCGGCGGCGCCCAACCGCGCCGCGAGTTGGTCGGCGGTCAGCCGAAGTTCGGGCCGAACTCGGGGCGTAAAGGCCGCCCGGGGGGGATTCACGGGTCCAGCCGCCGTCGGGCGTTCCTCGTCCACCCAGCGGTTCCAGCCCCCTTGCAGCACGCTGACCCGGTCGTGCCCGTAATAGTGGAGCGCCCACCAAAGCCGGGTGGCGTACTGGCCGCCGCCGTGGTCGACGGCGACGACGTGGGTCTGATCGCCGACCCCCCGAACGGCCATCGCCTCGGCGAACGCCTCCGGCCCGGCGATCTGGGCGGGCACCGGGTCGTCGAGGTCGACGATGTCGCGCGTCCAGTCGACGTAGACCGCGCCCGGGATGTGGTTCGCCAGGTATTCGTCGCGGGCCCCGCGATACTCGGCCTGCTCGACGCCCGGCTCGACCGGGCGGGCGACGACGTATCCACGGACGTCGACGACGCGGACGTCGGGGTCGTTCAGGTGCGTTTCCAGCCAGTCGGTTGTGACGATCAGGTCGGGTTCAGCGGCCATTGGGGATGTTCTCGATGGGTTTTCGACGGCTTTCCCATTAGGATAGCCTGGGTTCGAGGTTTTCCCAAGAGCGCGGCGCGTTCGGCCGTGAATCGGAGGCCTCGTCGAACATCGGGAATCAATCGGTATGAAAGCGGCGGTCTTCGAGTCGTTCGGCGAGCCTTCCCAGGTGTTGACGGTGCGCGAGGTCCCCACCCCCGAGCCGGGCCCCGGCGAGGTCCGCGTTCGAATGATCGCCAGCCCGATCAATCCGTCGGACCTGATGGTCGTCGAGGGGCGGTACGGCGTGCTTCCCACGTTGCCTTCGACGCCCGGCTTCGAGGGAGTCGGCGTGGTCGACAAGGCCGGCCCGGGTCTGATGGGGCGGTTCGCGGTCGGCAAGCGGGTGGCCGCGATCAACTCGAAGGGGGGGAACTGGGCCGAGTACGCCGTCATCCCCTGGCGGCAGGCGCGGCCGATCGCCGACGACATCCCCGACGACCAGGCCTCGGCCTTTTTCGTCAACCCGGCGACGGCCCTGGCGATGGTCCGGCACGTCCTCAAGGTTCCCAAGGGGGAGTGGCTGCTCCTCTCGGCCGCCGGCTCGACGCTCGGCAAGATGATCGTCAAGCTCGGCAAGCACGACGGCTTCAAGACGCTCTGCGTCGTCCGCCGCTCAGAGGCCAAGGCGGAACTGGTCGCGCTGGGCGCCGACGCGGTGATCAGCTCGTCGGAGGGCTCGGTCCCGGAACAGGTGCGGGCGATCACCGGCGACGACGGCCCCCGATTCGCTCTCGACCCGGTCGGCGGCGAGGCCGGGACGGCGATCTTCCGATCGCTGGGGACGGACGGACGGCTGATCATCTACGGCTCGTTGACCGGCCGGCCGATCGAGGTCGACCCGCGGCTGGTGATCTCGGGAAGGCGGGTGGTCGAGGGCTTCTGGCTGGGGCACTGGATGCGAGATCAGTCGATCCCGGCGTCGTTGCTCCTGTTTCGCGAAATCGCCGCGCTGATTCGCAAGGACGTCCTGAGTTCAGAGATCGGCGCGAGCTACACGCTCGACGACGTCGTCCCGGCGGTTCGCGAGGCGGTCGCCGTCGGTCGGGGCGGGAAGGTCCTTCTCAAATTCCCCAACGCGTCGTGATCGAGCCTGTTCCCCGCAGGCCGAGCCCCGTGAATCGAGGTCCGAATACGCTCGAAGCACCCGCGCGTGAAGTTGCAACGATCCGGCGCGGAGCGGAAAACCACTCGCGGACGCTTCGAGCTTGGATTTTCAACACGCCGCGTCCCGCCTCGCGAGATTTTTGGAATTCATTCGCCGAGGGTTCGTCGGAACGCTACAATTTGGGATGTAGAGTTCAACAACGCCCCCGCGCTGAGCGGCCTGTTCCATACTGCTTATGAGCATGGCGATCGGCCTACTTCCTTCTCCCTCGAACGAACGCCCAACACGTCTCGCCCCGCCAAGGCTGAACATCGTGCAGGCATTGATGGATTTTCGGCTGCGAGGTCGAAATTTCTTCAAGTTCGTTCGCGTGGAGTGGTCGGCGCGGGTTCGCGGGGATTTGGATTCTATTCTTCAAGCATGAAGCTGCTCAACCGAGATGTTCGATAGACCGTTGAAGAACAAGTCCCGACGCGACGTTGTACGAAGACCAAGATTGGAAAGCAAGGAGCGCTCGCGTCGGGCGGGGAAAACCAGATGATGAGTAGTGGAACTAGTGGCGCGCAGGATTGGCGAGCGATTGCGTGTCTCGCCCCGACCGGCGAGCGATTACTTTGCGTGGGGGAGAGTTCGTCTCAGGTGCGAGCCGCCTACGCGGGCGCCTGGGGTGAAGTGATCCGTGACGAGGATCGCCCGACGGTTCGCGCCATCTCGCTCCAGCGCTGGGCCGGCCAGTTTTGGTCGGGGACCTGGGAGCACCAGATGTACCTGGCCGTTCCGGCGACCCGGACGGGCAAGGCCGCCGGCGGTGAATTGGCGGAAGGCGAGGAAGAAGACGCGGTCGACGGCGATTTCGAGCTTGGAGCCGAGACCGAGGGCGAGGTCGCGGCCGAACTCGACGGCGAACAAGACGACCTGCTTGAGGCGGGCGACTCGTCGACCTTGAAGAGCTGAGACGTCGCTCCGGTCCATTCGCCGACCGCTTCGCTTCCCCCGGTTCGCCCCGGGGGTTTTTTTGTCGACTCAAGGCGATCCGGACCAGCCCGAGTCTGGTTGTTCCGAATCGGTTGCGTCGTGGTCGCGCACGAATCTCAGCGGGTCGGTCTCGTCGGCGCTGGGCCAGACCACGAGGTCGGGGAACGCGCGGCCGATCCGGTCCGCGAGGTCCTCGACGCCGGGACGTTCGGTCGCGTAATGGCCGGCGACCAGCAGCCCGATTTCCGATGCGCGGGCCTCGAGCGCCCGGTGGAACCGGGACTCGCCGGTCAGCAAGACCTGGGCGCCTAGCCGGACGGCGTCGCCCAGGAAGTCGTCCCCCGCGCCGCAGGCCACGGCGACGCGCTCGACGTCCGCCGCCAGCGAGCCGACCATCTGGATCGTCTCCAGACCGAGCGCTCGGATGGCCGTCCGGGCGAATTCTCCGAGCGTGACGGGTTCGGCGAGCCGGCCGATCCGGCCCGAGCCGATCGTGCTCGGGGGGTTGAGCGCGAAGACGTCGATCGCCGGCTCCTCGTAGGAATGCCCCGACCGGATCGCGGCGAGGACCGCCGCCAACCGCCCCCCCGGGCAAACCATCTCCAGCCGCAACTCATCGACCGTCTCGCGACGGCCGCGCCGGCCGACCGTGGGATTGGCGTTCTCGGTTCCGAAAAACGTCCCCTGGCCGGGAGTTGCGAACGAGCATTCCGCATAGTCGCCGATCCGCCCCGCTCCGGCGGCGAACGCGGCGGTCAGGACGGCCTCGCGATCGGGTTCGGGGGTGAACACCACGACCTTGAACGACGACGGCTCGGCGATCGGTCGCAAGGGCGCCGTGTCGATCAATCCCAGACGTCGGCAAAGGCCTTCGTTGATCCCGTCGCGCGCGCTGTCGAACGCCGTGTGGGGGCTGGCGATCGCCACGCCGGCCCGGGCGAGCATCCAGAGCGGCTCGGTCGCCGGGACGTCCGACCGAATCCGCTTGGTCTCACGAAAGAGCACCGGATGATGACTCACCACCAGATCGGCCTGTGTGCCGAGGGCCTCCAGGGCGGTCTCCTTCGTCACCGTCAGACAGGTCATCCCCCGCTTGACCGGCTCGGCGGGATCGCCCAGCAGGAGGCCCACGTTGTCCCACGACTCCGCCAGCCGCGACGGCGCGAAGTCCTCCAGCCAGCGAACCACTTCGGCGATGGTCGTCATGTCGTCCCTCCCGATTCCAGCCAGGCGTTCAGATCCTCTTGAATCCGCCCCGTCACCGGCCCCGGCGCGGGAAATCGGGCGTCGCCCCACGAGCCCACCGGGACGACGCCCCGCACGGCGTTGGTCAGGAAGACTTCCTCGGGCTGAAGCCGTCGATCAAAGAGATTCAAGGCGGTCTCCTCGACGGCGATCCCCAGTCTGGGAGCGCGCTCGACGACCACGCCTCTCATGACGCCAGGAACAATCCGGCCGTCGCGGGGAGGCGTCGTCAACCCGCCGCCGACCACGAGGAAGATGTTCGTGCGGCTCCCCTCGCGGATCGCGCCGGCGGGGGCGATCGTCAGGCACTCGTCGAAACCCTCGGCCCGGCCGTTCTCGTAAAGCAGGCGGTTGGACCAGTAGTTGAGGCTCTTGTAACCGGCCAGCCCGTCGTCACGGGCGGGGCCGACGGGGCCGAGTCGCATCCCGGCCGCCGGCGCGGCGTCGGGAAGCGGGAACGACCGCATCCAGAGCGTCGAGCCCGCCGTTTCCGAGATCCCCCCGCTGAGCGTGATCCGAAGCATCGCGTCCCCCTCGCGGCCGTCGGCCTTCAGCAAGCCGCGAACGTCGTCGGCCGTCGGCAGGTGGTCGGGGACGAGCGGAATGCGAAGCTGTTCGGCCGCGCGTCTCAGGCGGTCGAGATGCCTCGGCAGCAGGGTCGGCCGGCGGTTCCAAGTCCGCAGGGTCTCGAACAAACCCAGGCCGTGTTCGAACGTGCGATCGAGCACGCTGATTTGCAAGGCGTCGTCGGCGACGATCCGACCCCGGACCCAGATCATTCCGCGCCTTCCTTTCCGATCAGGACGCTTCGGAGGCCGCGGCCCTTGTGCATGGTTTCCTCGTATTCGGATTCGGGGTCGGAATCGGCGACGATTCCGCCGCCGACCTGGTAGCTGACGCGGTCGCCTTCAACCAGCATGGTTCGAATCGCGATGTTGAAGCCGCTCGCGCCTCCTCGGCCGAGGTAGCCGATCGCGCCAGTGTAGAGGCTCCGGCGAGCGGGCTCCAGCTCGTCGATGATCTCCATCGCCCGGATCTTGGGCGCTCCGGTGATCGAGCCGCCGGGGAAAACCGCTCGAATGACGTCGACCGGACCGACGTCCGCGCGAAGTCGGCCCTCGACGGTCGCGACCAGGTGGTGAACCTGCGCGTAGCTTTCCAGCACGAGGGGATCGACGACGCGGACCGAGCCGAACCGGCAGACGCGGCCGACGTCGTTGCGCTCGAGGTCGACGATCATCGTCAGCTCGGCGCGGTCCTTCGGCGAGGCCGCAAGCTCGGCGGCGAGCGCCTGGTCGGCCTCGGGCGTCGCGCCTCGGGGGCGCGTCCCCTTGATCGGCCGGGTCGTGATCTGGTCGCCCCGGGTCTGGTAGAACAACTCCGGACTCGCGGAGACGACCGCGAGATCCCGCCAGCGGAGAAACGCCGAGAACGGCGCGGGGCTTTCTTCCTGGAGCCGCAGGAACAGGTCGAGCGGGTCGACCCTTCCGGTCGCCTGGAAGCGCTGCGAGAGGTTGATCTGGAAGACGTCGCCGGCCGCGATGTAGTCGAGCGCCCGGCCGACGGCTTGCAAATAACGGTCGCGGCTGAAGTTGCCGACGAGCGGCCCGAGCGACGAGGCGGCGAGCGGTCGAGGCGCGTCGCCGGCCCTCCGCAGCGCCCGCCGCCAGAATCGCGCCCGCCGCTCGGTTGCGTCGCGCCCCTCGTCGGCAAGGTCCCAGGCGTGGAGGAAGACCTGGTTCTTTTCATGATCGACGACGACCGCCGTATCGTAGAGCGCCATGCGGGCGTCGGGCAGCCTTGAGTCGCGAGCCGCCTTGCGCGGCAGCCGCTCGATCAAGGGGGCCAGGTCGTAGCCCAGAAAGCCGATGAGCCCCCCCTGAAACGGGCATGCGTCGGGGTCTGGATTCGGTTCGGTCTCGCCGAGTCGGAACCGATGCGACAGCGCGGCAAGCGCGGCGAGCGGGCC